>JANNEE010000070.1:0-4591 GCA_031388325.1 Deinococcales bacterium | reverse complement strand
CCGCCCGTACCAGCAAAATCAAAGGCACGTTTAACTTTGACCGTGAAGCCAAAACAGGTACCGGTACAATTACCGTGGATGGCGCAACGTTAGATACTGGTGTAGAACGACGCAATATAGACATGAAAACTCCAGCTTGGTTTAACTTTGACAAAGAACCAGAAATTAAATTTCAAGCCACCCGAGTTCAATGGATGCGTAACAACGACTACCGAATCACAGGCAATTTCACCATGAATGGCATCACCAAAGCCATGATTACCGTAGCCACGATTAAAGTTACCACTGCAAACGCCGCCACTGCAAGCGCCCGTATTGCAGGCGATTCTTTAGCCCTAAATGCTAAATTCCCAGTAAAGTTGTCTGATTATAAAATTACAAACCCTAGTATTGCTGCTGGACGGGTTTCAGAAACCATTCTTATCTCTATTAAAACCATTGCCACCAACAAGTAACTTAAAACCGCAGATAAGTCGCTTCGTTATTCTTAGGGTCTCTCGAGGAGATTATGAAATTAGTTCGTTTCAAAACCACTTTTTTTGCGCTGGCAATCCTAGCAGGGATTTTGTTGGTTGGTAGTTTGGTTGCCTCGAGCCTCCTGCTGCGCGGCTCGGTTTATGCACAACTCGCCGAAAAACTCGAAGCTGCCGAATTATTTGGTGAAAACCAGAGCAATGTCTATATTGGCAGTCCACAAAAATTTCTTGCCTTACCCAGTCAAGCCTATATGCAGGGTATTGGTGAAAAAGGCGCTCAGTTAATCAATAACGCTTACTTAAAGCAAAATGGAATTTATCCATTCCAAGTTAAAACCGTTGAATTTATTCGTAATGTGATTGCGATTTGTTCATTGCTCGGCGGGATTTTGATGCTTTCCTTGTGGGCAAGAGCCAATCGTTTAAGTCAACCAAAATCACAAATGGCTTAATTTGTTTTCAGGATACCGTCGGTGTGCTTGCCGACGGTTTTTATTTTCAAAAACTGTTAAACTTCTCCAATGAAAACCATTCGTTTCGGTGTCCTCGGTGCAGCAAAAATCAACAATGCTGTTATCCCCGCCATGCACAAAGCAAAAAACATTGAATGTGTCGCCATTGGCACACAAAACCCAGATAAAGCCCAAGCCCAAGCACAGCAACTCGAGGTTGGGCAAATCATGAGTTACGAGGCACTGCTTGAATCCGACATAGACGCGGTTTATATTCCGTTACCAAACCATTTGCATTTGCCTTGGGCATTAAAAGCACTTGAAGCTGGCAAGCATGTCTATGTCGAAAAACCAATGGGCTTAAACCCAATACAAGTCACGCAAATTCTCGAGTCTGCCAAAGCCAAAAATTTACTGGCAATGGAAGGCTTTATGTACCGTCATCACCCACAATTTACCCGTGCCAAAGAAATTATAAACAGTGGTGTGCTAGGCGAAATTCGGTTAATTCGTTCAAGTTTTTCTTTTATGCTCGAGCAACCCGAAAATATCCGTTGGGTGCGTTCTTTTGGCGGCGGCGCATTGTACGACCTTGGCTGTTACTGTATCAACGCCACACTGTTGCTGCTCGGTGAAACCCCGACCCAAGCTGTGGCTCGAGCGCGAGTTGGCGGGGTCACAAAAAGTGAAGAACACTCGGATTTAACCACCAGTGCAATTCTCGAGTTTAACACTGCTCAGGCGGTTTTTGAATGCTCAATTGCCATGCCAAACCGTCAGCACCTCGAGATTGTTGGTTCAAAAGGCATTCTGGAACTGCCGCAATTTGTCCACCCAGCCCAAGAAATCGGTACTTTGGTGCTAAATGGCGCAACCGAAAAAACCGAACAAGCCAACCGGTACCAACGTCTGCTCGAGCATTTTGCCGATGTGGTCAATGGCGAAGCTGCCCTCAAATTTGGGGCGGAAACCGACAGCACCAATCCGCTTAACCAAGCCAAAACGATTCAAATGGTACAACAAGCCATGGGGTACGAACTTTAATCATGCCAAAAATCGGGTTCTGGCTGCTGATTCTAGGTTTGGCAGTGGCGTATTGGTTCTACCCTCGAGCCGAAGAAGCTGTTTTTAAGCCGCCCCCAGCCGCAAAACTCGAGCAGATGATGCAGGGCGCATTTGTGGCTGCTCGCCCTGCAATGCTGCAACTGCGTTCGTTACAAGTTACTAAAGATGACCGCTTTTATTACAGCCGCACTGGACGAGCCAGTGGTTTTTTAATCTCCCAAGATGGTTACGCTTTAACCGCCTATCACGCGGTGGTTGGCATAGATAAACTCGAGGTGCTGACCACCAAACAAGAATTGCTGCCCGCCCAAGTGATTGGTTTTGATGAGTCCAGAGACTTGGCAATCATCAAAGTCAGGGCTGCTCGCCCGCTCGAGTTCTTAGAGCTAGACACAACCCAAGAAGCCAAAATCAATGACCCAATTGTCGAAGTTGGCAATAGTGGCAATGATTTTATTCAACCGCGTTACGGGGCAGTTCAAGGCTATCTTCAAAATGAAGAATTGCTGATTCCGACCCGTTTAATGCTCTCGAATGTTCCCATAGACCCCGGCGACTCTGGCGGAGCGGTACTGAATTTTGCGGGAAAAGTGATTGGTGTTGGCATCGGCTACTCACAAGATGCCAAAAGCCGCGTTTCGTACCTCGTGCCGCTTTTTGGTTTACAACCGTGGCTTTTGCAAATGCAGCAAGGCGCAAAACTCGAGTTACCCAGCATTGGCATTCGGGTATCGCAGTCTGAAAAAACGGGTTTGGATATTGACCAAATTAAAAAAGCTGGGGTGATGGAACAGGCTGGCATTCAACTCGAGCCGCAATCAAAAACACGCTTACTCGAGTTGGATGGTTTAGTCATGGACACACTGCGCGATTACCACCGAATCTTGCGCCGTAAAAAAATTGGTGAGAATGTAAAAGTAAAGCTCTGGCATCAGCAACAAGAAAAAACCTTGACCCTCAGACTCGAGTAATACAACGATCATGCCAAAAATTCTGTAACAACACGGTTCAAAACCCACCAACCTGCTTTTGTACAACGCACCGTATCCGCATCCCACTCGAGCCAGCCTTTACTATCACAAACCGCAAAAGCCGTTGCAAAATGGGTTTTGGCATCCAGTCCAGCGCGGCTTGAGAGTTCTTGAATGTTCAGACCTTGGCGTAATCGTAAACCATTAAAAAGCCCATCGGTAATAAATTCGGCTCGAGAAATCAGTTCTTGTTCGCCACGGTTTCCCTCGAGCCAAAAATGCAAAAAAGGATTGGTGCGGCGCATGGCAATAAACTGCTCAGACTGATGTGGGTAATGCCCAGCCGCCCCAGCCCCGAGTCCGTAATAAAAATTATTCTGCCAGTAGGCAAGGTTGTGTTTGGATTCAAAACCTTTTTTGGCATGATTAGAAACCTCGTAACGTTGCAAGCCAAACTCGGCTAACATCGGTTCGGCAGTTTCGAGGGCATGGGTTTCGGCTTCCTCAGTTACTTTAACCCCTTGCTTATAAAATGGCGTTCCCTCTTCGATGGTTAGGGTGTAACAAGAAATATGATTTATATCCAAAGCCCCAAGGGTGGCAATATCTTTGGCTAAATCCTGATTGGGAACGGCGGTGATTAAATCGGCACTGACTGCAAACCCTGTACTTTGCAAAGTCTCGAGGGCAGTGAGGGCTTGGCTTGCATTATGGGTGCGTCCCAAAAATTTAAGCACCGCATCCTGTGTACTCTGCACCCCAACACTGACTCTGGTAAATCCCAAATCGTGCCAATGCTGCGCCCGAGCCGCATTGACTGTACCCGGATTGACCTCGAGGGTGGCTTCAAGGCTTGCCCAACCAAAGTGTTTTTGAATAATGTTCGCCAATTCCTCGAGTTCAGAATCACGCAAAAAAGAAGGTGTGCCACCCCCGACATACAAGGTTTTTAGGGCAGAAGCGCCATGCTGTGCCACCAACTGGCTGGCATCCTGCTCGAGTTGATCTAAGTACGCTTTAACCAAACCATTTTTGCGCTCGAGAACATGAAAATCGCAGTACGGACAAATGGTTGGGCAGAATGGCACATGAACGTACAAATGCGGAATCACAGGCTAGTCTACTACTCGAGTTCGTGGTGTGATACTACTCGAGTTCATCAACCGCGTGAATCCACGCGGCATCAGCATCATCTTGTGGTTTATGGTGTCGTTCAATAATTTCAGCCACTCGAGCATCACCCTTTGCGCTGCGAATCAGCATTGCACCGAGTTGTGGATGTAATGCCCGCACTTCAAGGGCAGTAAGCGGCGTTTTTTTTCGCATCGCCGTATCAAAATCAAGTTCTGGAATGGTTTGTAAGCCAGCCCAAACCCGGTCACGCCAACGGTAGGCTCGTACTTGCTTGCCACAATCATGAAGTAGTGCAGCGCGAATCAGGATTTTTGAGGCATCTGGTTTGAGTAAAAGTAAACGCTGCGCCACCCGTACCCCATGTTCTCGGTCTCGAGCATCCATGTTGCTATACACACGGTATTCGGACTCAGGTAAATGTGTGGCTGCCCAAACATCGTCGGGCTTAGCAAACTCTGGGCGCATAGCACGAAGTAAACGATTGATTCGCAAA
>JANNEE010000063.1:0-3393 GCA_031388325.1 Deinococcales bacterium | reverse complement strand
GAGGAATTAACCCGCTTAAATGTGCAGTTGGATCGTCAAGCCAGCGAGGATTCCCTGACCGGGTTAGCCAATCGCCGCACTTTAGAAACCTTTGTGGCTCGAGTTTTTTTAGAAGCCACCGAAACCCGTTCTAAACTGAGTTTGGTGTTACTCGACATCGATCATTTTAAGTTGATCAATGATAAGTATTTACATGCTGCTGGGGATTTGGTGCTGCAACGCATCGCCAAAATTTTATCCGAGCAGTGCCGCAGTCATGATTTGGTAGCTCGCTATGGTGGTGAAGAATTTGCTTTAATCCTGCCCGGAATTGGTGGTTTAGCAGTCTACCGTTTATGCGAGCGAATTCGGGAGGTGATTGCCCGCACCGACATGACCGATATTCACCCTGATTTAAGCGTAACGATCAGTTTAGGTTGGTGCGATGATGTTTCTGTGGCACATCAAGATAAGCTCTTTGAAATTGCTGATCGGGCGATGTATTCAGCTAAGAACGCGGGACGTAATTGTACCCGTCCTCAGCTTAGAGATTGATTGCCATCACAAAATGGCTAACACTGCCCGCCAGCACAAATAAATGCCAGATTTCATGGGATGTCCATAAGCCTTTTTTGAGAACCCGTCTGCCTAGGGCATAAAATGGCACACCCAAGGTGTAACAAAGCCCACCAACCACCAAGGCAATGAAGGCAGCCACTGGTAAGCCAGAGATAAACTTGGGTAGTAAAATAATCGCGAACCAACTCATGCCGATGTAAATTGTTAAGGAAAACCATTCGGGTGGTCTGGTTAGGGACTTTAGCAGCACGCCAAAGGCTGCCACGCCCCAAACGCCAAGTAGCCAGTGCAAACGGGTCTCGCCCTCGAGAACATGCCATAAAACTGGGGTGTATGTTCCAGCAATCAGTACATAAATGGCGCTGTGGTCAAAACGGCGCAGCCATTCTTCGATTTTTTCGCTCGAGCGTATCCCGTGGTGCAAGGTACTGGCGATGTAACAAATCATCATGCTTACGCCAAACACCAAGTTAATCCAGTTGCCGTTTGATAAAACCAGCATCAGAATTGTAAAAAGAAGTGCCATAACCGCACCGATTGCGTGGGTGATGGTGTTGATTGGTTCGCGCATAAAGTTAAGGATTTTCATAAAAAACTCGAGCTATCGTACCCATCAAAAGATGAGAATAATAACTCGAGTGGTAGGTTTAGCGAATGCCCATGTGATTCTGGTTTAGCGAATGCCCATCAAGAGTTCCATTGTCAATTGGTCAATCAGTTCTAGTCCGGGTCCACGAGCGCCTAATGCAACTCGGTCAAAGCTGTGGGCTTTTAGGGCGGTGGCATTGCTTGGGCTGTACTTAGCAGTTAAGCTCGAGACTGCTGGGTCTTTGAAGTGGTAATGCTCGAGCAGGGCTTGGATTTCTTTGTCATCATTAAAGCGCTTGGCTTTTTCAGCAAGAATCAAGTAATTCCTCATGCAGCCTTTGGCAAAAGCCCAGACCCCAGCTTCGTCTTCGGTGCGTAAGGCATGGGCATCAAAGTGTTTCATACCTGTGTAGCCAGTATCCTCGAGCAGCTTGACCAGCAAGAAGGCTTGTTTGATATTTTCTGCCCCAAAGCGCAAATCTTGGTCAAAGCGCCCCATTTTCTGGTCGTTGAGGTCAATATGAAAGAGCTTTCCAGCATCTATGGCTTGGGCGATGGCATGAACAAAATTTAAGCCAGCCATGGTTTCATGAGCGACTTCTGGGTTCAAGCCAAAAAGTTCTGGTTTATCGAGGGTGTAAATGAACGCCAGTGCTGAACCAACCACAGGAAAGTAAATATCGCCACGCGGCTCGTTAGGCTTTGGCTCGAGCGCAAACTGAAAGCCGTAGCCTTGGTCTTGGCTGTACTCTGCTAAGTAATTCATGGCTTCACGCATGTAACTAAGGGCATTGAGCATATTGCCGCCAGCGTCTACTTCTGCGCCTTCACGTCCACCCCAAAAGACATAGGTTTTTGCGCCGAGTTCTGCACCTAAGTCCATGCTGTTCATGGCTTTTTGGATCGCATAACCCCGAATTTGGGCGTTGGCATTGGTAAATGCACCGTCCTTAAAAGCAGGGTCGGAAAACAAGTTGGTGGTTGCCATTGGGACTTTCATGCCTGTATCGGCAAGGGCTTTTTTGAAATCACGCAAAATTTGTTGGCGTTCGCCTTGGGTTGCGTCTATGGGAATTAGGTCGTTATCGTGTAAATTCACACCATACGCGCCCAATTCTGCCAGTTTATGGACAATATACGGTGCAGTCAGTGGGTTACGGGTTGGATTGCCAAATGGGTCGCGTCCGATGTTGCCTACTGTCCAAAGTCCAAAAGTAAAGTGATGCTCGGGTTTTGCCTCGTACATGATCGTGCCTCCTAGAAAAAATTCGTTAAGCCGGTAAATGCCCTACGTTTCCTTGAAGGATTTAAGTGATTGGGGTATAAAAAAAGACTTCACAAATCGGGTGGGTATTTGTCCCCATCAAATTCTGAGCGCACAGAACCAAGCCCCATGAACTCGAGACGAGTGGTAGAACTTTGAACTTATGCACGTCTTTGATTATAGCTTAATTGGATCGGGTCATGACAAGCCCCGCAAACTCGAGCAGTTTTAAGCCACGCTGCCAGCGCTTAAATTTGACGATTCGCCACAACCATTCAAAACCAATACCTCGAATCCATTGTGGGGCAAGTGGAGCAACGCCCGCCAGTACATCTATTGTGCCACCACAACCTATTGAAACTCTGGCTAAACGCTGCTGATTAAAATGCTCTTGTTTGCCTGCACCCAGACCAGTCAGTAACAAATGCGCCTCTGACTCGAGAATTCGCTTGGTAATCTCGGCTTCTTGTTCGGTCTTAAAATACCCATCTTGCACCCCAGCAATTTGAATTCCGTAGAGTGCAGCACAAGTCTCGGCGGCAAGTTGTGCCACATTTGGTTTTGCCCCTAAGAAAAAAACCCGCAGACTCGAGCCTTGCCGCGCCATTAAACCGCGAGCAATATCCACCCCAGTGGCTCGAGGCACGACAAAACCAAATTTTTTACCCGCCAGCACCATACCAATGCCGTCAGCCGTGATTAAATCGGCATTGCGAATGTCGGAAGCAAAACCAATATCTGTTTGGCACTGCACGATAAATTCTGGATTGGATGTGACCACGGTTTTTCTTGAATCTGTTTCACCAACCCAAGCACCTAGTAACTCGAGGGTTTGATCTAAAGTGATTAAATCCAGAGGTAAGCCAAGCAGTTCAACCCGTTCAATCTTCATACATAAGAGCATAGGTGAAATTGCAAGGGTTTTGCACAAAAATCAGCAGGTTCATTTGGCTTTTAGTATTTTTGGTTTAACTAACCCGCTC
>JANNEE010000024.1:0-1755 GCA_031388325.1 Deinococcales bacterium | reverse complement strand
TGATTGCTTTGGTTGTTGCCAGCAGCGCAAGCGCCCAACTAATCAATACGCAACGTGTCGCACAACGCAATTTTGCCGATTGCCAAAAGTTCTTTTTGCGGCTTAGCGACCCAATCACTGCCGAAAGCCAATGCCGAAGCGCGGTGCAGTACGACCCAGAGACCGCCGCCTATCACCGTTTGTTTGCTCGGGTGCTTTTAGAACTTGGTAAATTCCCAGAAAGCAGCAGCAGTCTTGGTAATGCCCGAGCTAAAGGGACTATCGCCGAGGATGATACCATCGAAGCCGAAATTGCGTATCGGCAAAATAATTGGGAAGCCACGATTGCCTCAGCTTCTCGAGTCACGATTGCGCCAGCCGATGTCAAACTGCGAGCCTACAAGGTACTGGGTTTAGCCCAAAAGCGCCTATCGCGTTTTGATGAAGCCTTAGCAACCTTTAAGCAAGCGGTGCAACTGATTCCTAGTGATGTGCTTTCGCGCCGAGAACTCGCCGATTTATACCTTAAAAACGAACCGCGTCGGGCTTTGGCGGTCTTGACTGAAGCCCCAATTAAACCTGTTCCATTACTCGCCGATTTAGGGCGTGTGCAGTGGATTACAGGTGACTTAAAAAATGCGATTCGCACCCTCGAGTTGGTGGCTTCTAAACCCAAAGCCTTTAATGCCCAAGAACGGGTCACTTATCAAAAAGCCCTTGGCGCGTTGGCATACGCTTATTTTGGTCAGGGACGCTTTGCCGATGGTCAACAAGTCATGAATCAAATGGATTCAGGGGGCAATTGGTTTGGTTTATTTATTTCGCGTACTTTACCGTGGCTGATGGGTATTGTGCTGCTTTTGGTGCTGCATTTGATTGGTGAATCCCGAATTGAGCCGTTATCCACTATCGAAATCCTAGATGGTCCACGTCCTTGGTCGGTTGGCACAGCCTATGCTTGGTTAATCATCAGTGTTTTAGCGGGCGGGATTGCTGCGCTTTTTGTGGGCAACCTGATGTTTGGTAATTTCTTTGCGATTCTTACGCCCTATCAATCTGGCGTTGCCACCGACACATTCTTAATGGTCATGACCCTGACGATGTTGCTCTTAAGTTTCCAAACCGCCAAAACCAATGACTGGAAACTGAATCAGGTGCTGTTTGGCAAAGCCAGCCCCGAAAGCATAGCAGAAGGGATTGCGGCTGGTTTATTGCTGGTTGGACTGGCAGTAGGCTACCAATTTGGGATTCGGCAACTTGGTGGTTCTGGCTTTTTTACCGATGTCTTAAATTGGCGTGTCTCGCTGATTTTGTTGGTTTTAATTGTACCGCTCTCAGAGGTTTTCTTTCGGGCATTTGCTTTATTTCCACTCGAGAAACGGTACGGCACTGTTATCGGCTCGAGTATTGCGGTGACGCTTTTTGCCCTGTGTTTTGTTGCCCCAATGCCGCTTTTATTGCTGCATGGCGGAGTTCTGGTTTTTGTTGCAATTCGAGCCAAAAGCACTGTACCCACCATGCTCGCCCAAGGGATTTTTCTGGTTGGTTTACTGACTTGCCTTGCCTTGATACCAGCCATTCGCAACTGGTTCTAAATCCTGAATCCGTCAAAGAGTCGGGAAACCGACATTTGAATTGTCAAATTGCAGTACACTGCATGATGTGAACGGGTTGCGTTGGGGTACTCTCTTTGGTGTTTTGCTGTCCAGTTTTGTTGTGGCAGCCCCTTATACTGTCCAAGCCAAAGAAACCCTGTACAGTATTTCTAAAAAATTT
>JANNEE010000014.1:0-2903 GCA_031388325.1 Deinococcales bacterium | reverse complement strand
GCGATCCGCATTACGAAATCACCCAAGAATCCAACCGTACCCTCGAGATTGGGCAGTGTGTACTGATAGATTTATGGGCGGGGCTGCAAGATTGTCCAATGGCAGATGTAACCTTTGTTGGCTTTGCGGGACAGCCCACCGCCGAATACCTTAAAATCTGGGAATGTGTGGCAGCCGCAAGAGACATTGCAATTGAAATGCTCACCACCCAAACTAAGCTCCAAGGCTGGAGGGCAGACAAAGCCGCCCGAGACATCATTGACGCTGCCGGTTATGGAGATGCCTTCACCCACCGACTCGGACACAGCCTAGGACGCAACCACGCACACGGCGACGGCGCGAACCTCGACAACCTCGAGACTCACGACACACGCTTGCTTGTACCACGCACCGCCGTGACCATCGAACCGGGCGTGTACTTAGAACACCTTGGGATTCGTACCGAAGTCAATGTTCTGATTCTCGAGAATGGCGCTCGAGTCACCACGCCAATTCAGGACATGCCGTATATTTTAGGAATCTAGAGAAACAAAAAAGCTAAAAGGCAAAAACTCTACCTTTTAGCTTTTTTAGCTTCTAACTCTATTTCTTTACAAACCCGCCAACTGCTGCCAGTGCTTGGGCTGGGGTAATGGCTTTTTCGTAAGCTCGGTCATTGCCAACTTGTAAACCAGTCACGGTGCTGTCACCGAGGTTAATTCGACTTTGACGAATCAGGCAGCGGTGCGTGGCTTCGTTGCCCATGATTGCTCCGGCGGCGGCTAAAACATCCTTATTTTGAATCAAAGGCAGCGCACCCAAGTACGCACCGACAAAAGCATCCTCGAGAGCGTTCATGACCCGCAAGACTGGAATTTGGGTTTTAGAATTAAATTCGACTGGGTAGACAAATTCTGGGCGTTTGGCGACTGTGCCACCAAGGGCGCGAATCGTGTTTTGCAATGCCAGCACATGTTCGTTTTCTTGGTCTCTGGCTGCATCTATATATTCTTTGACCAGTCCATCAAAACCACAAAGCGCCACTTTATAATAAATATCGGTGGCGAGGTATTCGGCGGTCAGTGCTAGATTAAGGATTTCAACATCTCCAGCCGTACTTTGGGCTAAGGCTCGAGAACCTAAATCCATTGCCACACCAACAGGCAGTGCAGCCGCGAGGACTTTAACGAAATTCCGACGATTAAAGTTTTTCATACAATAGTGTATACGCTTTTGCCAAACATTTTGGATGTCTGTAGAATTTGGTTATGTCCCTAGCCAAGTATTCAGGTCTCGAGTACAATCTTTGTGCTTTGGTAACTGGCGAACAACACGGGCAATCCGTGGGGAAATCAAGGCTTAAAAAAGATCGCTCGCCTGGGTCGCTCCAAAAGAGGTTACGATGCGGGCGTTACTGAGTGTTAGCGATAAATCTGGTTTAATCGAATTTGCTTCTGGCTTAATTGCAAAAGGTTTTACTTTGGTCTCCACTGGTGGGACATTCTCGAGCCTGCAAAAAGCGGGTTTGGCAGTGCAGTATGTTTCAGACGTGACTGGTTTCCCTGAAATTTTAGACGGACGAGTGAAAACTTTGCATCCAAAAATCCATGCTGGAATTCTGGCAAGGAACACGCCTGAACACAACAATGAACTACAGACTCACGGCATAGAACGCTTTGATTTGGTCTGTGTCAACTTATATCCGTTCCGCGAAACAATTGCTAAAAACGTGACCTTAGACGAAGCCTTAGAAAACATAGACATTGGCGGTCCTGCGATGATTCGGGCTTCGGCAAAGAATTTCTTTAACGTGATGATTGTTGTAGACCCAAGCGATTACCCAAGCATCCTCGAGAATCTCAATCCAGACCTAGAAACCCGTCAAAATCTTGCCCGTAAAGCCTTTGCTCACACCAGCAGTTACGATGCAGCCATTGCCACATATCTGAGTATTCAGACTTTTAACGCCCAGCAACCGCTCGAGTTAATCCAGATAAAAACCCTGCGATATGGCGAGAACCCACACCAACAAGCTGCCCTGTACCGTTTTGGTCACGAAAAAGGCGCGGTACTGGATGCTACGGTACTGGCTGGCAAAGAGATGGGCTACAACAATTACGCCGATGCCGATGCCGCTTGGCAATTGGTCAGCGAATTCTCGAGTCCAGCTTGTGTTGCCGTCAAACATGCCAACCCGTGCGGTGTTGCCCTTGCTGAAAATGCCCAACTTGCTTGGGAAGCTGCTCGAGATGCTGATACACTTTCTGTATTTGGTGGTGTGGTCGCCCTGAACCGCCCAGTCACGCTCGAGGTCGCCATGAGTACCAAAGGCACATTCTTAGAGGTCTTAATCGCCCCTGAAATCAGTCCCGAAGCACTCGAGTGGTTCAAAAGTAAAAAACCAGATTTACGGGTCTTACAAGCAGGAAAAAACCAATTCTCAAGCCTCGAGTACAAACAAATAACTGCTGGCTTTTTAGTCCAAAACCGTGACTCGAGAATTTGGGCAGACCTAAACCCCCAAACGGTCACTAAGCGCCAACCGACCCCCCAAGAATGGCAAGACCTCGAGTTTGCCTTTTATGTTGGCAAACACGCCCGAAGCAATAATGTGGTGATTGCCAAGAACGGTGTCACCGTGGGCTTAGGGGCTGGCGCAGTCAGTCGAATCTGGGCAGCCGAACGCGCCTTTATCAACGCCGGTGAAAAGGCGATTGGCGCAGTCATGACCTCAGAAGCCTTCTTCCCTTTTGATGATGTGGTACGACTCGCCGCAAAAGCAGGTGTGACCGCCATTCTCCAACCCGGCGGAGCAAAACGAGACCCAGAAGTGATTACGGCTTGTGACGAACTTGGTGTGGCGATGGTTTTCACTGGCTCGAGGCACTTTAAGCATTAGAAGTGAAAGGCGAAAGGCGAAAGGC
>JANNEE010000012.1:0-4140 GCA_031388325.1 Deinococcales bacterium | reverse complement strand
GCTTCGGTGGCGGCGGCTGATATTTACAATGCCCAAAGTCTGGTGCATATTGCGCCGGCTGCAACCGATGACCGTTTGTCCAACAAAGGCGGTTTTACGTATCGTTTAGCCGTGCCAAGCAGTGTTCAAGGCAAGAACCTGGTTAAAATTGCACAAAGAAAAGGCTATGTCCGAATCCCGGTGTATTTTGACCCCAAAGATGCCTACAGTAAAAGCCTAGCTGACGCATTTATTCAAGATGCTGCCACTTTATCTATCAGCACCATTCCAATTGAATTCCCAACCAAGGGCTTACCCGCCGATTTTGATGTCTTCCAAGATGACCCACGTCCAGATGCAGTATTTTTATCTGGTACAGCCGCCGATTGCGCCCGACTTGCCACAGCTTTAGCAAGTGCAGGGGTAAAACTGCCGATGCTGACAGGCAGTGCCGCCTACAGCCAAGAATTACTGGCGGCTGGAAAAGCCGTAGAAGGTTTAACCATGCTCTCGTTTTTTCACGCCACCAGCACGATTGGTAACACATCACAATTTGTCAAAGCCTTCCAAAGACGATACGGCGGCGGGACACCCAACGCTCGAGCAATGCAGGCATATGACGCAACACGGGCATTACTCGAGGCAATTAAACGATCTAACAGCCAAACCCGAATCAATGTCAAAAAAGCCTTAGATGGTTTCTCGAGCAAACCCGCTCCAGGTGTGACCAGCCCAGTGCAGTTTAAGGCAGGGGCAATTCAGAACCGTCCATTGGTGATTATAGAAGTCAAAGATGGCAAACTCGAGGCAACTGGGGTAATGTGATTTAAGTCTTAAAGCCAACGCTAACCGCGTTTAGCTTATTGGCTAAGCCCTCGAGTTGTTGGGCGATACTCTGGGTTTGTTGGGTGGCATACAAGGAGGTTTGGGTGGTGTCGTTAATGCTGTGGATGGCTTTTTCGATTTGACTCATACCAATGTTGTTTTGTTGCACCGTAATTTGAATCATTTGGGTTTGTTCTGCCGATTCACGAATCGCTGTGCCGAGGGCTTCGATGGTCTCTAAAGTGTGGGCTAGGTGCTGTGCGCCGCTTTCGGCGACTTTAGAGCCTTGTTCGGAAGCCATGACTGCATTTTTGGTGGCACGCTGAATCTGCCCAAGTAAATTTCGCACCTGTTGGGTTGCGTCTTTGCTGCGTTCGGCTAAATGCCTGATTTCTTGGGCAACCACCGAAAAACCTCGTCCGTGTTCGCCGGCTCGGGAGGCTTCGATGGCGGCGTTTAAGGCGAGTAAATTGCTTTGGTCGGCAATGTCAGAGACAGTGGCAATGATTTCGCCAATGCTTTGGGTTTGTTGCGATAAACCTAAAATTTGCTCAGAAATTTCGCCAACCCGAACCCGAATTTGCTGCATTCCATCATCGGCGGTACGGGCAGCTTCGATGCCTGCGGTGGCAACTCGAGCCACACCATTGGCGCTACTTGTGATGTGCTGGGTCAGTTCAAGCGCATGATTTGACGACTGACTGACTTCGGCAACCGTGGCAGTGGTCTGGGTGACGGCGGCACTTTGTTGTGAAATCCCACTGCTTTGTTGTACACAAGCCGCTAAAATTTGTTTGCTGGCACTCGAAACGGCTTGGCTCGAGGTCAGGACTTGTTTTAGTACCTCGCGTAATTTGCGGGTCATCTCGGCAAAAGCCATGCCAAGTTCATCCTGTTCGGATTTGGCTTCGATACTACTTGTTAAGTCGCCTTGGGAAATGGCACTGGCAACCCTTGCCATTTGACGTTGATACAAGGTCATGTTCTGAAACGAAGCCCGCAACGCACCTATTTCATCGGTGCTGGCAGCCTGCATATCTTGGGCTAAATTACCTTCGGAAAGAGCCGCCGCATGAGATTTTAAGCTCAAAATTTGTCCAACCACATAACGTGAAATCAGCCAAGCCACCAGTAATGCACCTAAAAGCAACAGCAATAATAATAATAACAACGGGGTTAATAAGCTAAGTTGTGCCGAGTTGATTTCCGCCGCCGATTGACTGGCAAGTATCGTCCAACCCAAGCCCTTAAAGTTGGTATCTTTACCCGCCGCAAACCAGCCAACTGTACCAGCCGCTTTGGGACTAAGGGCTAGGTCGCCAAAATCACGGTCTTGCATATAGCCTGCTTGTTTAGCTCGAGATGCTTTGTACGACGCGAAATTACGCACATTGGTTTTGAAGACCAAATCTGGATTAGGGGCGCTGATTAAACGCCCGACATCATCGGTAATCAAGTACCGAACCGAGGCATAACCATTGTTTTTGGCTTCAGTTTGGGCATTGCTTAAAATTCGATTGATTTCATCCCAGTTTAGTAAGGTGTGCCAAACCCCAATAATCTGCCCACCAAAACCACGAATTGGCGCAGAAAACCCTAAGCTCATCGGACTGACATTAGGCTCGAGTTTTTTAAGAATTTCATCATCCCCAGCCGGAGTAGCAAAGGCTGTTCGCTCTGGTACTAGACCTTGCCGACAAGAAATAAACCATTGTTCGGCTGCCACACTCGAGCCGATAATCTGGCTGGTATCAAGGGCGTTGCCTTGGGCGTTGACACTTGAAGTAGCAATGACTTTACCGTTGGTGTCTGCTACCAGCATTAGGCGATAAACTGGGCTTTGGTTTTTAATTAAAGTGTTCATCCAAGAGCTTTGTTCTTCGGCATCCATGTTCCGCGCAAATCTCGAGGTTGAAAAACTCAGCACATCGCTGTAGCGTTCATTCAAATTACGACTGAGGATATTAGCAGCACTAAAAGCCGCTTGACGCACTCGAGCGCCCGCTCCACGTTCAATTTGTGAACCAACCACACCAAACAGCAACCATGTTGAGACCAGCAAAAGTGGCAATAAAACCACAGCTGATAGCATCAATAACTTACCGAGCAACGGCGCATTATCAAAAGTGGTGCGAACCTTGATCCAAATGGCTGCCATAAATTTACCTGTGGCTTGCATCATAGAATTTACCTCTTATGTTCATCATACTCAAAAAACTCGTCCTAGTAACACCAGATGCGCTAGACTAAACCAATGAAACGATTTGCCCTTGGTTTAGCGCTGCTTGGTCTTTGCGTCTCGAGCCTGACACTGATTAAACCAAGCCTAGCCCAAGGCAATCCCATAAGTGTCGGCATTTTGCATTCGTTAAGTGGCACAATGGCAATTTCAGAAGTTAGTGTCGCCAACGCCACCGAACTTGCTCTCGAGGAAATCAACCAAAGTGGCGGTGTGTTGGGGCAACAAATCATTATTGTCAAAGAAGATGGCGCTTCTAATTGGGATCGCTATGCCGAGAAAGCCAAAAAACTAATAATCACTGATAAAGTCTCAGCGATTTTTGGTGGTTGGACCAGTGCCAGTCGCAAAGCCGTACTACCGATTATCGAAAAAAACCAGAGCTTATTGTTTTACCCAGTTCAATTTGAAGGCAATGAATGCAGCCCAAACATTATTTACAGTGGCGCTCAACCCAACCAACAAGCCTTACCTGCCCTAAACTGGGCGCTCGAACAGGGTTTCAAACGTATTTATTTGCTTGGTTCAGATTATGTTTATCCGCGCACCATCAATAAAATTCTTAAACGTCATATTGCTGACAAAGCTGCTACTTTGGTTGGAGAAGATTATGTGCCGCTCGGCAACAAAAACTTTAGTGCAGTGGTCAAAAAAATCCAAAGCAGTCGTCCACAAATCATCATCAACACCATCAATGGCGATAGCAACCTAGCCTTTTTTAAGGCATACCGCCAAGCCAACCTAGACCCGCGCTTACTGCCAACCATCAATTTTTCAATTGCCGAACCAGAACTACAAAACATTGGTGCAAATTTATTTCTTGGTCATTACGCCACTTGGAATTACTTTCAAAGCCTCGAGAACCCAGCCAACCGCTTATTTATAGAAAGCTACCGTCAACGTTATGGTGCAAATAGTGTCATCAGTGACCCAATGGCACATGCCTACGCCAACGCCTTTTTTTGGCGACGAGCAGTTGAAAAAGCAGGCGGTTTTGACCCTCTACTGGTCAGACAAGCCCTGATTGGACTCGAGTTTAGGGATTCACCACTGGGCAGAATTCGCATTGAACCAAACGGTTCGGTTAAACAAAGAGT
>JANNEE010000652.1:0-5175 GCA_031388325.1 Deinococcales bacterium | reverse complement strand
TGATTGGGCGGATTGCTGAATATCTGGGGTAATGGCAATTAAATAAGCTGTGACCGTCTCGGCTTCGCGCTGGGTAATCTCGCCTGAAGGATTGGGTTTCTCGATCATCCGCCCAACTGTTTGTTGCCAATCGGCTGGGGTACGAGGACGCAGTAACACCGTGCGAAGGTCATGACAAATCACACAATCACCCAGTAGCACTTGCCGTCCAGAATTTAATGCCAGTGGTGTTGCCAACGACTCGAGATTGGTGTCTGGCGAAAAATTTGCGCTCGGCAATAAGGTTTTTAAGCGCTCTATATTGGCTGGGCTGGTTAAATCACCACGTCCAGAAGCCAAGTTTTGTTCACGAAAGGAAAAAGGAATCGAAAGCCCTGTCAGTAAAACTGTACAAATCAGTAAGCCCGTGCCGAGGCTTGGCATCCATCCTTCAAAATGCCGCGCAAAACGCAAAATAAAGAGTTTGATTAAAAGTAAACTGCCAATCACAAAGCCTAAAATGATGTGCGCCACAGTTCGGGCTGGAAATTCGACTTGGTAAGTCCACATGCGTGGCAGCATTTGGGTCATCAGCAGCACATAAATAATCCCATATGCCAAACCCAGTATTCGGTGCAGCAACATCAAGCGAGGTGGGGCAGCGCTTTTATGCAGGGCTTTATCAAAAGGGTAGCCCCAAAGGTGATACATCAAAAAAACTGTGTCAAATGCCAGAAGTAAAAATAGTCCGCCGAGAATTGAATTAAGGGCTGCATTCATTGGCTCACCTCTTTTGTGATTTGGGTGACAGTCTACTGCAAAAATGGTTAAGTTGAGAGCGCATTTGTGACTCACTCGAGCGACAGAACATTGAGAATTTTGGTACAATCAACTCGAGATAAAACAGCCCCATGCTCGAGCCAAAGCCGTGAGTCTCGAGTTAATTGGGAATTTTTGTAAGATAGGTTCAAGCCGAAAATATCAATGATTAGTAAAGTCATCACCTTTCAGTTAAAAGGGTTTCAACATACGCCAAAATACAGATGATTTGGCTAAAATTTTCTGAAATACTGATAGTAATGAGAAACCTAATTCCCGCAAAAGAAATCAATCCAGAAGCACAAAATACAACATTATCTGAGTTGCAGAAAGAAACAGAAAATTTGATTCATTTAATCAAACGTGGATTAGGCTTTTATGCACCGAAGCCAGTAACCAGCTTTTCAAAATCTTATCAAGTCCAACTGGCTTTGATGGCAAAAATTGCCAATGATCTAAAAGTCATCGCCCAGTTAGCTCATGATGGTTTTCCGATTCAAGCTGGTACTGTTGCATCATCTTTATCTGAAACGGTTTGGGTATCACTTGACATCAGGGGAGACAATGAAAAAGCTGAAAAGTGGCTAGCGCATAAGGCAGGAAAAGAATCTTATGGTGGCAACCTAACAGTTTTTCGTAAAAACACAATAGCAGCAGTATTTGGGCATGATGAGCAAATCGCGCAAAAAATATCTGAAATGGCAAGAAAGGGCTATGAGTATTTGTGTCGCTTGAAGCATGGCAATCCAATTTATTTAAGACAATTAAGCTATGGGCAACATGAGAAGTCGGTATTTCCGATAATTGGAAGTCAATTATCAAATACCGCAAGAGAGCATAGTTTTACTTGTATAAAAAGTTCGATGCAAATTGTTCTATACCCACTAATCCATTTTTGCTCTGATCATCTGCAAGAGAAACCTGAAGAGGTCCAATTATTATGGGATGATATTATCGAGCTATGGAAAAGACTTAACCTGCAAAATTTAGAACAAAATTCTTAGACTTATTTCGTGTCTTAAACGTTTTTATAATTGTGCCAAAAAAATTCTATACGGACGAAACTCGAGGTGAAGCATACTTCCTTTACGTCGTTTTAATTATTAAAGCAACAGTCCCGAAGCATTTAAGTCATTATACACAGCAAAAACACATTTGGTTTTCCACCTCAAAGCTTAAACCATTCACTAAATTTTATCAGCATTCGCATGTGCCGAAAAGCGCGTAGCTTGCCAGTCATCATAGCTCGAGTCCCATTAAGCCTGCCTTCGAGCAGCCCTACAAAATCGGTTGCTTTCGGCGTGGCGGTGGCTCGAGTCACCCGTTTTTTTGGTGGTAAAGTCTCGAAGGTTAGCACTTGAATTGGCTTTGAAATGGTAAAATACAAACCATGAACGACCAGACCCTACCAACTGCTCAACAGTTCAAGCAACGCGAACCGATTGCGACCCGCCAAGCGCAAGGGCGTTATGCCGATGCGCCTGAATTGGATGCGACTGCAACCTTGGTGATGCCTCAATCTTTGATTAAGTTCAGGTTAGCCGATTTGAAACGTGCTAAAACCACAGTTAAGTAGTCATCGTTTATATTGCCGTGAGCCTCGAGAAGTCAGAATTCTGGACATAACGAACTCGAGACGGCAAAAAATATATGCCGAGCAAAAAAGACAATCTGTGCTAAAGTCGGGAGTCGTGAATGCACCAAAGCGAATTGAAGGACAAGGGTTTTATGCCCAAGTGACTGGCGAAAATCCTTGGTTGTTTTCGTATCGTGGCAGTCAAAATTTTGAAATCAGCAGTTACAAGTTTTCGGTGATTATTTCCAGTAATTTGTTGCGTGATATGCCCGAAACCGAAAAAGAGCAGGTCTTTGACTTGTTCTGGGCGTTGGCAGAACCACTTGGTTTTGAGCAAATCTGCATTGCTTACCGTTTAGGTGATCCTTATGAAACTTTTGAAGTCAGACCGTCAAGCCACGCTAAGCCTTCCTAAACGTTTATCACCATCTGGGCTTGCGATTCTCGAGCGTCGTCATGCGGTGGTTGAGAAACAATCTCGAGCCAGTCGGGTTGGTTTAGAGCAGACCCTTGCAAAGTATGGTTATCCATTTAGTGCGGGTGTGATGGCATTTGAAGCTGCTTACGGCGGGCTGCTTCTGCCAGAATATGGTGCAAAAGCAAACTGGCGCAAAATGGAAGAACCGGCTTGGTTGTTTGGCGCTCATGCTTGTCTGACCTCGGAAACCCATCTCAATCCTCGAGGGGGCAGCCAAGACCAAGGGCTTGTACCCGTGGCATACTCGCCTAACGATGTGATTTATTTCCTCGATGCTGATGGGCATGGTTTTGTCCAAGACACCATCGAGGATACCCAAGCCGTGCCTTTTGCCAGTAGTGGTCGGGCTTTGGTTTCACGAATTTTATTGTGGGACGAGATATTTTTTTTGAAGTCGGTCGTCTTGACTGGCGCACTTGGCAACAAATTAAAAACCTTGCTTTCGCTGACCTTGGATAAAGATGCCAGCGCCAAAGATGTTCGGTTTTTTGTCGGTAATCAGCTTTATCTGACCGAAACAGCCGCAACAGGCGAGACCTTAGCCGAAACTGTACTTGCTTGCAAGACCCAAAAACAACTGACCTCGATTCAAAAATTACTTGCAGACCACGATATTGCAAAAATTCACCCCGATAAGTCAGTCTGCTGATTGTGAAACACCATTGTTTTGTATTACAATGCGCTTACCGCGACGACACCAGTCGCAGAAAATCGGTGTGCTTAGGGTTTTCCTTAAGTTCTACAAAAGACGATTGACGGTTTGTGCGACACACGCATCAGTGCTTAAGTCAGCGCACAACAAAAGGAGTAGTTTAATGAGTCAACAAAAACATCTCGAGGTCATCCCATTGGGTGGCTTTGGAGAAATCGGTAAGAACATGATGGTTTTTCGTTACGAGCAAGAAATTCTGGTAGTAGATGGTGGCATGGCGTTCCCAGACAGCAACCAACCGGGGATAGATTTAATCATCCCCAAAATAGATTATTTGCTTGAACACGCCGCCGAAATTAAGGCATTTATCATTACCCACGGTCACGAAGACCACATTGGCGCACTGCCCTATATTTTGCCGCGCTTGCCGAAAGTGCCGCTTTATGGCGCAAAACTAACCTTGGGTTTGCTGCGCGAAAAATTTGCCGAATTTGGCATCAGTGCCGATGATTTGGATTTGCGTGAAGTCACAACCGACGAGCGCATCAAGGTATCCCCATGTTTCACGGTAGATATGTTCCGCATGACCCATTCGATTCCAGATAATTCGGGCTTACTTATTCACACCCCAATTGGTAATGTGATTCACACCGGGGACTTTAAGCTCGACCAGAACCCAGCCGATGGCAAAACCAGTCATCTCGAGAAAATCTCTAAAGCGGGGGCTGAAGGCGTGATGCTGCTGATTTCCGACAGTACCAGTGCCGAAAAAATGGGTTTAACCCCATCCGAAGCCGATGTTGCCGCAGAAATCGAAAAGATTATTGCTAAAGCGGCTGGACGGGTTTTTGTGACTACTTTTGCCAGTCATATTCACCGAATTCAAAACATTATTAGCATTGCCGAAAAGTACAACCGCCGTGTGGTCATGGAAGGGCGGAGTATGAAAAAATACGCTGAAATCGCCCAAGAACTGGGCTATATGACCTTAAAAGACCGCCTGATTAGCACCGATGAATTTGCCGACCTGCAAGCCAGCCAAGCAGTTTTTATTTGCACGGGCAGTCAAGGGCAACCAATGAGTGTTCTCTCGAGACTGGCGGCTGGCAATCATCCGCGTTTAAGTATTAAGCACGGCGATACGGTGATTCTCTCGAGCAGCCCAATTCCGGGTAACGAAGAAGCTATTAATGTAGTGATTAACAGCCTATACCAAAAAGGTGCAAAAGTTTTTTATCCGCCCAATTATAAAGTTCATGCCTCTGGACATGGCAGCCAAGAAGAACTAAAACTGATTCTCAACCTTGCCCAAGCCAAATGGTTTTTGCCGTTTCATGGTGAACCACGTCAACAAATCAATCATCAGTGGTTAGCCGAAGCCAGTCCAACCCCACCAAAGCGCACCATTATTGCCAAAAACGGCGATGTGATTCATGTTTCCAAAGATGATTTTAAGGTGGTTGGTACAGTTCCAGCTGGGGCAGTTTATGTAGACGGGTTGGGCGTGGGCGATGTCAATGACAGCATTCTCGAGGATAGGCTCAGTATGGCAGGCGACGGGGTGCTGGTATTGGGTTGTGTCTTAAGCCCACATCCTCATGCCGAAATTGCTTCTCGAGGCTTTATAGATGCCAACCAAGAATTATTTGACACGATTAAAGAACAAGTGAT
>JANNEE010000645.1:0-8998 GCA_031388325.1 Deinococcales bacterium | reverse complement strand
CTGCCAGTCGGTTGGAGTCTGCTCGAGAGCATTTTTTATATCTTCTTGAGAAACTCGAAAACTGGGCGGCGACCATTTGTCAAAACGTTCTGAGTACCGCCGCACGGCTGCTAAGCCCTCGGTTTCGACAGCTGAGATAATTTCCGAGACCGTATCCTTGATTTCTTGGGCAACGGCTTTGGGTGTGGGTGGCGGTTTTTTAATATATTCCATGAGTTCCTTTCTTTAGGATTTTCCCTAAAATAAATCTTGATTTGAAAATTTCGTATTGTCTTCTCTCACAGGGCGACCACAAGGGTCGCGCCCTACAGAACATCTTTTTTTACGAATTTAATCCTTTAACGGGCAGTCCAACCACCATCTACGAGTAGGCTTGTGCCAGTAATTAAACTGGCTTTGTGGGAGGCTAAAAAAACCACAGCGTGGGCGACATCTTCGGGTGTTCCTAAATGACCAAGTGGAATGCTCGAGATAACCGTGTTCTGAAAATCTGGATTATCAAGCATGGAACGGGTTAAATCGGTTTCGATAAAGGTCGGCGCAACACTGACGACCCGAATTTTTTGTGGAGCAAGTTCAACCGCTAGGGCTTTAGTAAAACCCTCGAGGGCGTGTTTACTGGCACAGTAGACGGTGCGGTTTGGCGCACCAACATGACCCATCTGCGAAGTTATATTGATGATTGCGCCGCCCTCGCCATGCTCGAGGATTTTTTGCACCGCGATTTGGGTGACAAAAAAAGCACTGCGGACATTGAGGTTAAAAATTTGGTCAAAGTGCGCTTCTGTGACCCCGAGAAACGGCTCTGGGATGTTCGTGCCAACATTATTGACCAGCACATCCAAGCGCGGCAGGCTGTGTAGGGCAGGTTTTAATGACTCGAGATGACTGGCATCGGCTTGTAAAATAAATGTATTGCGCTTCAAGGATTGTATTTCGGTAGCCACAAGCTCTAATGACTCGAGGGTGCGCCCAATCAGGGCAATATCAAAGCCATCCGCAGCCAAGGCTAAAGCACATGCCCGACCAATGCCCCTTGATGCACCCGTGATGGCTGCAATTTTATTCATATTTCCCCTGCGACTGGGGCATAAATTTGCTTCAGTAAAGCAAATTCATCAAAAACCGTGTATTCCCGCGCAATCCGCCCGTTCTCGAGTTCAAAGTGGCTAATGCAAAGTAGCTTAATACGTTGCCCGCTTGGCTCGCCGTACCAGCCAGTCCCGAGGTGCGTACCTTGAAATGTCCAGCGCACCGCTATTTTTAAGTTTAAGCCAGAACCGATATAACAAATGTGGTCTACGCTCACGCCAGCATCGGGGAAAGCCGCCAGCAAACTTAGAACAAAATGCTGATAGGCACTGATGCCCTCGAGTTTCCGAGCCGTCGAAACAAAAGCAGTCGGGGATTGGGTGTAATAATCTTTAACGCGGTTGAGTAAGCGCCAATTCCAGATTTCTTGGAATAAGCAATGCACAAAATCGGTCACGTCAAAACCATCACTCGAGCGAACAGCTAGTTTGGGCGGAAGTTGCCCCTCGAGACGATCAATTTCGGGAACACCAATTTGCACCGGGCTGGTAGCTTGGCGCACTGCATCGGCTTTTGCCATGCGTTTTGCGAGGTCAATTTCGTTAAAACCAAGTTGGCGCACCAATGCCAGTTCGTCGCGCACTAGCCATTCTTCGGTGATGCGGTTTTGGCGCACAAAACAATGGGCAATACCGCGCCGCAAAATACGTTTGTTGGTTGGCGCTCCGTATTGGCTATAACCTGTATTGCGGGCTGTCCAAGTGATGCGATGACTCGAGTGAAAGCCGTCTTGGTCGTTACCGCTCCAAATTACTTCGTCACCGTGCAGCCGCGCATCTGGGAAAGCGGCGAGGGTTTTGAGTGTCCCTTCGACCACGGCTTCGCGCCCATAAATGGTGGTGTCGGTCATGTAAATTGGGCAGTTATGGGTGTAGTGGGTATAGATTAAACCAATTGCCTTTTCTTCCCAAATTTTATGAGTACAACGAATAATGTAATCCACAAAATCGGTGTAGTCTGTATCGAACCCTTGTAATGCCTGTCGGCGTGGACTCGGGTTTTCGGGATTGCTAAAACTCGAGATGTCACGCCCATTAACCATCATTTCGGCACGCTCGAGCAATTCTTGTTCGGATGGTTTGGTCATGATTTTGCCTTTCGTTTGGCTATTTGTTTGACGCTGCTGCGCTCGATTAACGCTCCGGGGATAAATCGTAAATTGCTGCCAAGTGGCGCATTTCCTATTGCCTCAAGCAGCATCTGTAAACTCGAGTCAATCATCGCTTCGACAGGTTGACGAATGGTGGTCAGGTTATACGCCCCCCACGCCGCCATCGGGATGTCATCAAAGCCAACAATACTCACTTGGGTACCGACTTTGACCCCGACTTCTCGAGCCGCATCTATTGCCCCTATTGCGGTAATATCGTTGGCACAAAAAATCGCATCGGGTGAATCCGAACGCGCCAATAAGCGCTGCATGGCGGCAAAACCAGCCTCATAAGTAAAATTACCAGCTTCGCGCTGCACCATAAAACCCGCCTGCTCGAGCCGCGTGGTGTAACTACTTTCGCGGTCACGGTTGGTACTGGTGTTCTCGCGCCCCGCAATATAGGCATAGCGGCTGTGCGAGCGCCCCAGTAGGTAATCTGCCACCAAACGCCCACCACCACGGTTATCGCAGCAGACGGCACTAGAAGAAGCATCGGCGGCGTAGCGATTAAACAGCACCACAGGTGTGCCATGCCGACTCAGGGTTTCTGCCATATGGCTGGATAAACTTGCCG
This sequence comes from Deinococcales bacterium, assembly GCA_031388325.1. Lineage (GTDB taxonomy): Bacteria > Deinococcota > Deinococci > Deinococcales > JAAFIG01 > JAAFIG01. The sequence continues at coordinate 6,179 of JANNEE010000645.1, read as the reverse complement.
AGGCAATCAGTAGCCCGTCGCACTGGTACTCGAGGACAAGCGGCAGCAGGTCGTCTACTTCGTGTTGTGCATCGGTGCTAAAAAGCAGCACTCGCCAGCCAAGCGCATGAAGTTTAGAGGTTAGTTTTTCTAGCACAAACGGATAAAATGGGCTGGTCATCTCCGACATCACGATGCCAATTAATTTGCTTTGTTGGGTGCTTAAACTCCGTGCCATGGCATTGGGTGTGTAGCCCATTTTGAGTGCCAAATGCTGGACTTTTTCACGGGTTTTGGTGGCAATCCGAATATCGTTAGACAGCGCCCTCGAGACGGTACTTTGGCTAATCCCAAGTTCTTGGGCTAAATCGACACTGGTGACTCGAGCCATTAATAACCCCCTGCTTTTTGACTCGAGCCAGTCTTGAACGTCTCTAACGCGTCTTTGGCAGCTGATGCCAGCAACCTCGAGTCGGAAGACAGCACCAAGAAACGATAACCTTTTTCTTGCATTCGCACAGCGTACTCTGGGCTGCCACAAAAAATCCCGACTTGTTTACCTGCGGCTCTGGTTTTTCGGGCAATCTGTTCGAGAATGGCTAAAAATTCTGGCTCGAGACTATCGAGTTTTGCGCCATTGCCAAGCGACTGATTGAGGTCTGAAGGTCCAACAAAAATCCCATCCAGTTCTGGGGTCTCGAGGATTGAATCAAGGTTTTCCAGTCCCGTTTTGGTTTCAATCATCGCAAACGTCAGCACCGCATCATCGGCGCTCTGCCCGTAATTACCACCATGAATTAAAGCCGCTCGGGTCGGACCATAACTGCGAATCCCACGCGGCGGATAACGACACGCTGCCACAAAATCCTGCGCCTCGAGTGCGGTATTGACCAATGGGCAAATAATCCCAAGCGCCCCAGCATCTAAAAACTTCATGATTTCGGCGGGGTCATTCCATGAGGAGCGCACAAGCGGCACAGCCGCACTTTTTGATACCGCCCCAACTAGAGAAAGCGCTGTGTCCATGCCATATGGCGCGTGTTGGTAATCTACCACCAACGCCTCAAAACCCTGTGCTGCCATCAATTCTGCCACAAAGGGATGTCCAAAATGCAGCCAGCCAACACTGACGGCTTGGTCTTGGGCAAATTGGCGTTTTATAGGATTCTCGAGCATAAAAAATCTTACTTCTTTTTGCTGACTCGAGCTTTCAAGGTTTTGGCTTTAGGACGTGCCTTGAGGCTTTTTTTCACGACTTTCTCGAGTTTTGCGGCTAACGTGGCTTTGCGCTCGGCGTAATCTTCGGGCTTGACCATTCGCCCAGTCACATCGGCTTTGAAACCCAGTTTGGCGGCTTCTTGCACAATCCGTTCAGACCAGTACGGGTCTTTGCTACGGAATTGGTCGTGCGGGTCTAGGACTGCAAAACACCATGCGGGGGTATCGGAGATGTTCTCAAAACCACGCCAGAGGTGCATCGGTAAAGAAATGCTGTCCCACGGCTCGAGAATCGCTTCGCCCTCGGGGTCGCCTTCGGGGTCGTTGCCCCAATAAAAACGCCAGCGCCCCGACATCACAAAAAACATTTCGCAGTAATCGTGGCTGTGGTAAGCGGGTCCAGAATTGGGTGGGCAGCAAAGCATTCCAATCTGGAATTTGTGCGGGGCGGTAATCGCGGCTTCAAAGTCTGAGTTTTCCGAAGCCGTATCGCCAATCACCGCGTAATTCATACGTTGATGCCTAGGTAGACTCGAGTCAATAAACATTAAGGGAATACCGTTTTTAACCAGTTTATCAAAACGCACAATCCGTGCTTCGACTTCACTATTTTCGATGCGGTATGAGCCAAGGGTTCTTTCAGCTTCTTTTTTTGCCATAAAACACGTCCAGACCAAGCGCTAAGGCTTAGGAGAAATTTATTGCATAGGTATGCAGCAATTCTGCTATAGCGAGGCTAGGTTTGTCAAGTCTGGTGTTAAACTGACCCATGTCCAAAACACCAATTCTTTTTATTCACGGTCATACCCTCGACCAGCGCATGTGGCAGCCGCAACTCGAGGCATTCAAAGATGATTTGGTTATCGCGCCCACTTTACGAGGTTACGGCAATTCTCAAGCGCCAAGCCAAACGTTTTCTTTTGCCGAAGATATGTACACACTGCTCGAGCCTTACAAAAAAGCTCATCTGGTTGGACTTAGTTTAGGTGGCAATATTGCGCTTGAAATGGCAGTGCGCTACCCAGAAAAAATAGCCAGTCTGACTTTGCTTGACTCGAGCCTGAAAGGATTTACAGCCGATGAAGCGCAAATCAAAGCTGGTCAATCGGTGCAATTGGCATTCGAGCAACATGGACTGGGGGCAGCCAAACAAATGTGGTTAGGCTTACCGCTTTTTGCATCGGCAAGGGAAAACCCTGTCTTAGCAGCCCAACTCGAGGCATGGGTGAGGGATTATTCGGGCTGGCACTGGGCGCAGAACATCAGCCCATCGGCAGCAATAGAAGATGTCTCGAGCCGCTTAGACCAAATAACTGCCAAAACCCTGATTGTGGTCGGTCAACGAGATGTGGTTTATTTTCAGAATGTGGCACAATATTTGCACAAAGGGATAGCTGGCTCGAGACTTGAAGTCATCGCGGGGGCTGGGCATATGGTTAATCTCGAGCAGGCAACCATGATTAACCAATTATTAGCCCAGCATTTTATGGATTGCTAAGTGGTATCCTCTAATTGCTGTCTTGCACAACACAATCGTAATTTATCTATGGTTCAAGGTTTGTTAAATACTGCCCTGACGATTTCATGACAATCATTACGCAAGATGCTTCTAGGAAAACCTCGAGCATTCTCGAGCCGTTCATCTTGGAGGAATTTATGAAGAAATTAGTTTTAGCCAGTGTGTTACTCACCGCCAGTTTGGTTTCAGCCCAACAAGTTAGCAATATTACGGGTAGCGGTGCGAGCTTCCCATTTCCGCTTTACACCGAAATGTTTAATGCCTATAAGACCACTACAGGTGTGAGCGTTAATTATGCCTCCAAAGGTTCAGGCGGCGGTAAGCGCGATATTATCTCCCGTACTGTAGACTTTGCTGGTTCTGATGCACCATTTTCTGCTTCTGAAACTAAAGATGCTCCTGCCGAAGTTGCTTTTGTACCAATGGCACTTGGCGCAGTTGTGCCAACCTACAACATTCCCGGTGTGACCACCAGTCTCAAATTTACTGGTTCATTGCTCGCCGATATTTACTTGGGCAAAGTCAAAAAGTGGAACGACACCGCCATTGCCTCGATTAACAAGGGTGTTAAACTCCCAGACTTGAACATCACGGCTGTCTACCGTTCAGATGGTTCTGGTACAACCAGTATCTGGGTTGATTTCTTGGCGAAGGCTTCGGCAGAATGGGCAAAAAATGTTTCAACTGGCGCACAATCTAGCGTTAAATTCCCAGTCGGTGTTGGTGGACCACAAAACGCAGGTGTGGCTGGTTTGGTTCGTCAAACCCCCGGTGCAATTGGTTATGTCGAAGTGGCTTACGCCAAAGCCAACAAACTCGAGTACGGCTTGGTTCGCAATAAAACAGGTAAATATGTAGATGGTGGCGACCTGAAAGAAGTGGCAGCCGCTTCGGATGCAGAAATTTTGCCAGCCAACGGCATTGACAGCATCACCAACTCAAGCATTGGCTACCCAATTAGTGGCTACACTTGGATTTTACTTTACAAAGATCAAAAGTACGGCAATCGTACCAAAGCTCAAGCTCAAGCCTTGGTGGATATGGTTCAATGGATGTTGTCCCCTAAGGGTCAAGTATTCCATGACAAGCTCGATTACGGACGGATTGACGGTCAAGCCGCCAAAGTTGCAAACCGTATTGTGGCTGGTATCACCTACGGTGGCGAATCAGTTAAGTAAGGTCAGAGGGTAAATGACAGAAGGCAAGGGTTGTTTACTTTGCCTTCTTTTTTCTCTTGACAATTCCTTGACAATCACACCAGAAACTGCACCTATGAAGAATCTACCGTGGAGAAAATTGTGATTTCAAACACACCGCGCTCACGCAGCATGACCAGCGCTGCTGATAATACCTTTAAGAACATCATCATTGGGCTTGCCAGTGTAGTTCTGGTGGCAATCTTTTTATATGGCTTTGTGTTGATTTCTGGCGGGTTTCCAGCCATTGCGCGTGAGGGCATTGGCTTTGTTTTTGGACTCGAGTGGAATCCTGGAACAGAAAAGTTTCAAGCCCTACCATTTATTTTGGGTTCATTTTTTACCGGCTTTGGAGCATTGGTTATTGCTGTGCCGCTTTCGGTGGCTTCAGCGCTTTTTATTGTTGAATATGCCCCTAAATGGATTGCTGTCCCAGTTGGTTATATGATTGAAATGCTGGCAGCTATTCCAAGTGTGGTTTACGGCTTATGGGGTATTTTTGCGTTGATTCCGGCTGTGCGGTCTTTCCAAGTCTGGATTGTTGGTGCGACAGGTATTGAGTGGTCGCCCTCGGGTATTGGTTTGATGAGTGCCATTTTGGTGTTGGCGGTGATGGTTATTCCGTATATTTGTGCGATTGCTCGGGATGTGATTCAACTTGTCCCCAATGACCAACGCGAAGCTGCGTATGCGCTGGGTGCAACCAAGTGGGAAGTGATTCGTTACGGAATTTTGCCCTACGCACGGGCTGGTATTCTTGGCGGCGTGATTCTGGGGTTAGGGCGAGCCATTGGCGAAACTTTAGCGGTCACAATGGTGATTGGTAACGCCAGCGAAATTGCCAAGAACCTCTTCTCGAGTACCGCCACCATGAGCAGCTTAATTGCCAGTCAATTTGGCGAGGCTGGCGGCACACAGTTGTCGGCACTGATTGCTTTGGGCTTTTTGCTTTTGGCATTTAGTGTGATTGTCAATCTTGTGGCTCGAATCGTGATTACCAAACTGACCCCAGTTGGAACGAGGTTATGATGACCAGTCTACAAAATGAAGCCATACCACAAACCAAAGCCCTTGTTCGGACAGTCTCGAGTGCCAGACAGTTCCAAAACAATTTTATGGCTGGTTTGGTTACCCTTGGCACAGGTATTGTTCTGATTCCACTTTTTTTAATTGTTGGACAAGTGGTTTTTAATGGCATAAGCGCTATGAATTTGGATTTTTTTGTGCAAACCGAACGCCAAATGTCTGCTCTGACTGGTGGCGGCGGTGTTTTGAATGCGATTGTTGGTACAATACTGATGGTTGGAATTGCCTTGGTGCTTGGCTTATTGGTTGGAATAGGTACAGGTATCTTTTTAGCCGAATTTGCCGAACACCCGCTTGTGCCACTGATTCGCGTCATGAGCGATGTGCTGACTGGTATCCCCGCGATTGTGGTCGGTTTAGTGGTTTACGGTTTGCTGGTGGCAACAAAATTAACTGGCTATAGCGGCATTGCTGGTGGTGTAGCACTTGGTTTAATCATGATTCCAATCATTGTCCGTGCTACCGAGGAAGTCTTAAAACTAATTCCCACCAACATCCGTGAAGCTGGACTGGCACTGGGCTTACCGCGTTGGAAAGTGACCCTCAGCATTGTTTTACCGGCTGCCAGCAGTGGCATTATTACGGGTGCAATCCTTGGTATTTCTCGAGTCTCGGGCGAAGCTGCACCGCTACTGTTTACCAGCCTTGGCAACCCAGATTTGGTCTGGAATATCTTGCAACCAATGGGTGCGATGCCTTTGTCGGTGTATAACTTGGCATTTAAGGCGCTGACCCCAGCCCAAAATGCCCAAGCGTGGGCTGGCGCACTGGTGCTGATGTTGTTCATTCTTGCCACCAACATTGCCGCCCGTCGTTTGACCAGACAAAAAAGTTAAAAGGAGAGATATGTCCAATCCATTCAAAATAGATGTTGCTACAAGAGCCATTTCCGACGCTCCAATCCGACTCGAGGCAAAAGATGTCAGTATTTTTTATGGCGATAAAGAAGCCGTTAAAAAGGTCAATCTTAGCTTCCAACCAAACACCGTCAATGCCTTAATCGGACCTTCAGGTTGCGGCAAGACCACCTTTCTACGTGCCATTAACCGAATGCACGATTTAACGGCTGGCGCTCGAGTCACAGGGCAAATCATGCTTGATGGCGCAAATCTGTATGGTGAAAATATAGACCCCGTGGATGTTCGCCGCCGTATTGGAATGGTTTTTCAAAAGCCCAATCC
>JANNEE010000640.1:0-13708 GCA_031388325.1 Deinococcales bacterium | reverse complement strand
GTGGCCCGGGGCCATGCTGGCCATGGCCGCAGCGCGAACAGAGTCGCCTTGCTGGCCCGAAAGGCGTTTGACGACGGTGGGATCGGCCCTGAACGGGTTCACGCTCATCTGGTGCAACCCGTGGATTAACGGTTGGTGCTTCGGCGGGTATTTTATTTGGTATTGCGGCGGCTTTGATTCCAGGAGTTGGTCCGTTTATCACGGCTGGCGCATTGGCAAGCAGCCTTGGGGCAGTGGCTGGTGGAGCAGTGGCTGGGGCTGTTGTTGGTGGCACAGCCGGGTCTTTGGCGGGTGCTTTTTCACAAGCTGGCTACGAAAAAGACGAAGCTGACTTTTACGGACAAGCAGTTCATCAGGGTAACTTTATGGTTGCCGTAGATGCTGCCGATAGCGCCGAAGCGCAAAGTGTGCGGAGTGTGCTGGATAACTCGAGTGCAACATACTATAAGGGTATGAATTCTGAGCATACTGGTGTAATGACCACCAACCAAGCTGCCCCACCGATGACCAGATAATTTTTAGGTCAAAAGTTTATGTACCGCAATTCTCAACCGCTAAGAAACCTATGAACCAACCCCAAGCATGACAAGTCTTGAAGGTGTACAGTACAACAATGCAAACCTTAAAGCATTTTATTTATTTGCTTGGGCTAAGTTTGGGGTTCATGACTGTAGTAAGCAGTCAAAATTCAATCCCAACTGCCAGCCAGCTTCTAAAAAAACTTGGAGCTTGCCAAGCCGTTTCAAACAATTTGTATGCCACAGATGCCGATCAGAAACCCAGTATTGCTGTTTGCAACACCGAAAATATAGTCTGGCTGAAAGCCGATATGGACATTGATTGTGACGGTATCACCACCAGCGAATGCAATTTGCAAACCGATCCAGCCTACCAAAATCAAACCGCCTTAGAAACATCCAAACAACAAGCCTTTAATGCGGCTACCATGCCTTATGTGGTCTTGCCAAACCCGAGTAAACGCTGGAACTATCAAGGCTCAAAGATTCAACTGGGCGCAGTGGTGGCGGTTATTTACAATGGCAAAATCGAGTACGGAGTCTTTGCCGACACAGGACCCGAACAAATTATTGGCGAAGCCTCGTATGCCCTTGCCAAAAGGCTTGGAATTGACCCTGACCCCAGCACGGGCGGCGCGGACAGTGGTGTGACCTATATTGTGTTCAAAAATTCTTTGGTCAATCCTGTAGAAAGCCATTCGGCAGCCATTAAATTAGGGCAGCAGTTAGCACAAAAGTTCTTAACCGAAAAGTAAAGATCAGTTTAAGGGCTTTATAATCCTAGAACGATTTTTTAGGGTTTAGGGGCAATTGGTTTTTGGGTTAAATCAAACTTAAAAGTGCGTTCCTGCTTGCCACCACCCGTTAAATCCCGAAACAGTTTTAACTCGAGACTCGAGGCTGGAATACCTGCTGGTAAGTTCTGGCGTATCACTTTGAGCATCTGCTGGGCGGTTTTTTCGGCTTGTGTACCGCTAGAGGGGTCAAATGGCACAGGCGCACTGAGTTTTAGGGTGGTTTTATTGTTGTTGGTTTGCACCGAAAAATTTAAGCCTTTTAAGTCTGGAACAACTTTTTGCAGTTCTTTCTCGAGTTTTTGGAATTGCGCTAAACCTTGGGTAATGGCAGGACCGGCTTGATTCCAAACCCACAGTCCACCAGCCACCAAACCACCAATAATCAGGATCGCCACGACCCCGCACCCAATCAGTAAGCCTTTCATGGTTTTAGTATAAAAGCATTGGTGAGCAATCAGTGGGTGAGAGCCTATTTCTCGAGCCAATCAGGTACTTATTAAAGTCACGCGGATACTTGTGCCACTCTCTAAACTGCTCTCGAGCAGGTATTTTGCGCCAATCGCTTCGGCACGTTCACGCATGGTTCGTTGCCCTAGCGAATTTGAGAAACTTTGGGTCGTGTCAAAACCAATGCCGTCATCAGAAATACTTAAGGTTTGTCCACGAAACTCGAGCCGAGCGCAATTGGCTTTGGCGTGCTTGACGGTGTTGTGCAGGGCTTCTTGGGCGATGCGAAGCAGTGTTTGTTTGGTCTCTAAAGTTAAATTTGGTTCAGTTTCAAAATAAGTTTGCATCTCGAGTTTATAGCGCAAGCGCATCATCTCGGCTTGTTTTTGCAGCGCCGCCACCAGACCTTCTTTTTCGAGGATTTCAGGACGAAGTTCAAAAATTAAAGCCCGCATTTCGGTCACGCCAGCCTCGGCAAGTTGCAGCACATAATCAAGCGGTTCATGGGCTTTTTGCGGGTCGCGTTCTAATTGGGCTTTGGCGGTTCTTGCCCCCAACGCAATGCCAAAAAGGGCTTGTGAAACACTATCGTGCAGTTCCCTTGCCAAACGATGGCGTTCCTCGAGCGCCGCTTGGCTTTGGGCTACCGCGATTAAACGGGCATTTTCTAAAGAAACACTGAATTGATCGGCGATGGTGGCTAAGAAATCAAGTTCGGCTTGACGCGGGATACTCTCTTCAAAGCGCATGATTAACCGTGCATTACGGTGCGTTAAGGGCATCACCGCCAGAGCCTGCCAGATGGCATCGTTGCGTTTTTTAGGACGCACCACATACCCTCGCTCAAACGGAGTTCGTCGCCAATCTTTTGAATCTGCATCTATTGCCCCGATTTCTAGTAAAGCACCGACTGCATGGGGCGAAAACCCAATAGAAAAGCGTTTTGAGTCAAGCAACAAAACCCCAGCATTTGCACCAATAGCGGCTGTGGCACTTTGTAGGACAGCATTCAAAGTCGTGTCGAACTTTCCCGTGACACTTAAACTCGAGGCAAGACTGGCGGCGTTAGAAGCTAAACTCAGGGCTTCGAGTCTGGCTTTTTGGGCTTGGCTCTCGATTTGATTGTCTGTCAGGGCAAATGCCGTGATTTGGACGACAATCGGTGTTGCCAAATTGGTGACTCGAGCCGCAATCATGGTCATGCCCAAACCAACTAAAACCAAGGCAAAGGTCTGCACTTCGGTCAGTTCTCCTCGGTAATTAAAGAATTCAAAGTCCGCTTGGCTTGACCACCACGGCAACGACAACAACAACAAACCCGGACTCCAAACCACCAATGTAGCCGCAAAAATCAGGGCATCTAAAATCCATTTGAGTATAAAAAAGAACAGCACTTTCCAAAAAAAGGCTTTGGCTAACAAAGCTCTGGCTCGAGCTAAAGCTGCTATTGGCAAATCATCTCGAGGGGTAAGAATTTCGATGCCCGTCAGTAAGTAGGTGATTGAACGTTCCAGTGCTGCAAAATTCCAAACCGATAAAACCGTTAAAAGAAGAATCGGAATGCCAATCACCAGAACTGCTAAAACTGTACCGAGCGTAAACCCAAGAATGATCGTTAGAAAATAAAGTAACCCCAGTGGGAAACCCAGCAGCAAATAAAATAAGTTGCTGTAGGTTCGCCACCACAGCAACTCTGGGATGTTTTTAGGACGGGTTGCAACCATGGTGTCAAGTGTAGCGTTTTAAGTTGATCAACACCATCAGACCAAAGGATGAGCTTTTAGAGGGTGGTCTTAAAAAAGTCTAAGGTCACGGCATGAGCCTCGGCTTGATGATGCAGGGTTTCAAAGGTATGTAAACCATCTTTAATCACATAGAGCCTGGTATTTAAGGCTTCGGCGTACTCTGCCCCAATCGCTATTGGTACAACTGGGTCGCTGCTGCCATGCACCACCAAACTCGAGCCAGCATGATTTTTGATTGCCTGAAACGAATCAAGTCCGCAAACATCAATAAAAAAATCACTCGAGACTGGATTACCACCAAAGTCCATCAAGCCCAGTTCGGGATTAAAAGTAATCCCCGCTTGCAATTCCATCCCCACAAATTTGGCAGCAAAAGCCCCACGAACCATCTCTGGGTTCTCAAAACCACGAAGCATGATTTTAGGGGCAGCCGGTGCCCACAAACATAATGATTTAACCGATTCAACTCCAGCCGTTAATGCCGCCACCAAACCACCCATGCTTAAACCCAGAATCCCAAAACAGCTTCGGTCAAGCACATCGGGTCGGGTCTCGAGTAAACGCAGGGCAGCACGGGCATCTTCGACTTCCCTTGAAGGGGTCATTTGATCAAATGTGCCTTCGGAATTGCCAGAGCCACGAAAATCAAAGCGAAAAGCAGCAATACCATTTTGGGCAAGAAGTCGTGCCATCAGAATAAATAACCGATGCGACTCGAGGGCATTGCCTGTAAAACCATGAAGCAAAATCACACAAGGATGCGGGGCAATGCCAGTTTGAGGCAAATGCAGCATCCCATGGAGGCGCTGCTCAGCAACTTCAAAAGAAAGCCAATGTTCGTTTAAGGGCATAGAAAAAGCATACCAGTCTTTACGCTTCGCTTTCTTCATCCTCGGGTACATCCACATTATTTTTCATGATTTCGCGCAGAACTGTGGTGGCAAAACTGCCTTTAGGAAGGCTAAACGAAACCCAATAGCCATCTTCGGTCGCTTCGAGTTTGGTCTCCTCGAGTTTAATGCGGGTGATTCGCCGTGCGCCTTTGCGGTCAGCAAAATGCGTCCAGTTCAGGTCAAACAGGCTCAGCACCTCGGTCTCGAGGGCAAGGGCTTGGTGTTGGGCTGCCATGATTTTTCGTCCGTGCAGAGGGGCGGTGCTGCTGATTTCAAGGGCTAAAGCTCGAGCCGAATCTATAATTGCCTCTTCGACCGTAAAAATCCCGCCTGTTTCGTGTTTTTTAGCCACATCACCCAGCAGTACGCTTTGAAATAAGCCACGTTCGATGCGTAAACGCAGATTATGATTAAACAGTAAACTCTGCAAACTCGAGATTAAAAAGCGCTTAATTTGAATACTTTCTGACCCTTTCATTTTGCCATTTAAGACCAGTTCAAGCCCGCGTACGGCGTTGCCGCCCGTGTTGCCAAAGCGTTGAATCCCAAAATAATTGGGGATTCCCGTTGTCTTTAGGTACTCGAGAATGGCTGTGGCTTTGTGAATTGCCTCTGAACTCGAGCCACGCACCCGAAGCCGAAAAGTATTACCGCGTAAATGCCCCATGCCGAGCTTATTGCCGTGGCGGGTGACTTCAAGAATTTGCACCCCCTCGAGCTTGAATTTTTCTATTTTGGACTCGAATTTAGAGGGTATCGAAATCCATTGGGCGGTAATCGCATGACGGTCTTTAAGTCCAGCCACACCAAAATCCTTGAATGGCACGCCGATTGAGCGGTGTAATTCTTCGACCACGTATTTAGTGGTGTGTCCGCGTTTCTCGAGTCGCAAATAGGTGTGTTCGCCATCGCCACTAGGTATATAAGCTGGATTTTCCGAAACCTGAAAATCTTCAAGCTCAGTGCGGATTTTCCCGCCAGTACCGCTTAAGTGGCTCGAGACAAGCGGGAAGTCGTTCCATAGAAAATTTAACTGCATGGGTTCAGCCTACCATCTGTACTGTTGACCACTCGATTTCTTTTATGTGGCTCGAGTCGCATGTTCTTTAATTAGTTGGGCAATGGCTCGAGAAGCGTTCTTTTGGCTTTTAAGCCAAGTGGTAATAATTTCCATGTCCTCGAGCGGCGCAGTAATCCGAACTTGTTTGGTGCTGTGACCCAATGCTTTAGGTCCAGAGTTGGGTCTTGCGCCGCCCCTTGAAGGGTGCTTGGGATGGTTTTCGTAATGGGCTTGCCGACGCAACCAATAATCGGCGGTGACAAAACCCATTTGCTCGAGCCGCATTGCAATTTCAGGAGTGACTTTCAGGTCTCCAATAATCAATTGCTCGAGTTGAATTTCTGTGATTCCCAGTTTCTGGGCTGCTACTGAATGGCAAATTTCACGGGCTTCGAGTTCACGCCCAATACCAAAACCTGGTGGGATTGCCAGAAATGGAATTAAATCCCCTTCTTCATAAACAGTATATTCTTTATTCTTGATGGTTGTGGTGTACATCTTATCCTCCTAATGATAATCAACAATCTCGAGTATCCAAATCAGGTTTCCGTCTTGATCTTTGTGTATCTCAAAGCAAAGTCGGTATTGTTTGTTGAGGCGAATACTGTATTGTCCTCTGCGGTCGCCATGCAATCGTTCCATGTTCAAACTTCGTTGTCGGTACAGGTCGCGTTCATCTCGAGCCGAAACAATTGCTACCATGACTTCTAGTAGTGCTTCATAAATTCCAAGTGGTAGTTTTTCAGCATTTTTACCTTCCTCAACTAAGCGTCTGAGTTTTGGGTCTTTGAAAGCAACTTTCACACCATACTCTACTCGAGAATTTGAATTCTGTCAACGGTGTTCAAATTTTATGGTCATTTAGCTTATGGTCTTGCAAGTTCACAAAATGATAGTTTCTATGCCATGAATTCTTACACAGTTGGTCAAACCATCGGTGGCTACACCGTCACTCGAGTCGAAGCCTATAAACAAGTTCAAGGCACATATCTCGAGCTAAAGCATCTTGCCACGGGCGCAAGGCACATGCACATTGTCTGTGCCGACGACAACAATGCCTTTACCGTAACCTTCCCAACCATTCCCCAAGATGATACCGGTGTGGCGCATATTTTAGAACATATCGTGCTGTGCGGTTCAGAAAAATTCCCAGTCCGAGACCCATTTTTTAGCATGTTGCCACGCAGCTTAAACACCTTTATGAATGCCATGACTTCATCAGCTTGGACAACCTACCCATTTAGTACCCGCAACCAAAAAGATTTTTTTAACCTGCTCGAGGTTTACTTAGATGCGACTTTTTTTCCTAAAATCTCCGAGGAAGCCTATAAACAAGAGGCTTGGCGTTTTGAATTTGCCGATGGTGCGAACCCTAGCACGCCGCTCGAGTACAAAGGGATTGTCTTTAACGAAATGAAAGGCGCGATGGCAAATGCTGGAGATCGGCTTCACCGTGCTTTAACTGCTGCGGTTTTTCCTGATATTACTTATGGCAATAACAGTGGTGGTGAACCAAGTGCGATTCCAGATTTAACTTGGCAAGACCTCAAGGATTTCCATGCCACCCATTACCATCCAAGCAACAGTTATTTTTACACTTACGGCAATTTTGACCTTAAAAATACCTTAAAGATGATTGAAGATAATGTGTTATCGCGTTTTAGCAAACTCGAGAAAGACTGGTCTATTCCCAATCAACCACGTTTTCTCAAGCCGCGTTACACCGAAATCAGTTATGCGATTGCCCCTACCGAAGCCAGTGCTAAAAAAGCCCAAGTGGTAATGGCATGGCTGACCGCGCCGATAACCGACGGTTTTTTATTGTTAAGCCTGCGGATTCTGCAACGGGTGCTGCTTGCCAATGCCTCGAGTCCTTTGCGCCGCGCCTTAATCGAATCGCAATTGGGTAGTGCCTTATCTGATTACACCGGCTTAAACGATGACCCTCGAGAAGCTATTTTTAGTGCTGGCTTAAAAGATGCTGACCTTGAAGACACCAAAAAAATCGAGCAGTTAATCCTTAGTACGCTCGAGCAAATTGTGCAAAATGGTGTAGACCAAGAGGCAGTAGATGCCGCAATTCACCGTTTTGAAATCGAGGCTCGAGAAGTCAGCAATGCTGGTTTTCCTTTTGCCTTTAAGCCCAGTTTTGACGCGATGGGTGCATATTTGTACGGCGGTGATGCGTTTAGTGCTTTACAACTTGATGCTGACCTTGAAAAACTGGCGGTGGTTCGAGCAAACGGGGCTTACTTTGAGAACTTAATCAAAACCCAGCTACTCGAGAATTCGCATCGCGTGACCTTAGTCTTAAAACCAGACCCAGACCTGACGGCTCGAGAAGAGCTTGAGGAAAAAACTAAATTAGAACAGATAAAAGCCCAACTCTCCTCTGCCGAGACTGCCCAGATTATTGCCGATGCAAAAAAACTCGAAGCCGACCAGAACAGCCAACAAAACTTTGATTTGCTGCCAACCCTTGAACTGAGCGATGTCCCAATGAACTTTGAAGATGTGCCGCACACCATAGAGACCATTCATGGTGCAACCGTTGGTATTTTTGCCCAACCGACCCAAGGTTTGACCTACCTTGATTACAACCTTGATTTTAGTGGTTTAAGTGCTTGGCATAAAGCCTTACTGCCATTTTTTGCTTTTGCAATTACCAAAATGGGTGCGGGAAGCAGCAGCTACCTCGAGATGGCAAACCGCATTGAAGCACACACCGGCGGCATTAACGCAGGGATTGGATTTAGACGCGCTCCAAACGACCTAAACACTGTGCGTCAGAGCTTTGCTTTTAGTGTAAAAACCTTGCACCGTAATCTCGAGCCGACTTACGGCATCCTAAAGGATTTTCTTTGCAATACAGTCTTTGACCGCGCTCACTTAAAGAACTTGCTGGGCATGTACAAAGCCAGCCTTGACAACCGTTTAACCAGTGCTGGACACATGTACGCCGCACGAATGGCAGAAGCCCAACTTTCTCAGCTTGGCGCGTTACGTGAAACAATGGAAGGGATTACCCATGTGCGACTTGCCAGAGAATTGGCGACTCGAGACGAAGCAGGACTGAATAATTTAATTGGGGAATTCAAAGAAATCATGACCGCCCTTTTTCGCGCCCCCAATGCCCGAATTTGCATCACCACCGATACTGAGCAAATAGAAAACGTCAAAACCCAAATGACCGCGTTATTGGCTGCTCTGCCTGCCCAAGCCCCCATATCCTCGAATGACCTACCAGACTTGCACCCGCGTCAGGCTCGAGCCATCAGTGTTGCCACGCCTGTTGCCTACGATGTGGCGCTGTTTACCACTGTGCCATTTACCCATTCGGATGCACCAAAGTTTATGGCGCTGTCTGAGTACCTGCGTAATCGCTACTTACACAAAGAAATTCGTGAAAAAGGCGGGGCGTATGGTGGGTTTGCTGGCGCGAACCGTGAAGATGGCACATTTGCCTTGGTTTCCTACCGTGACCCGCATATCAAACGCACTTTCGATGTCTTTGATGGGATTGCCGAATTTATGGCACAGCCTTTTGAAAAAGACGCGCTTAAAGAATCCATTTTGGCGGCTTGTGCCGACCTAGACCCACTTTCTAGCCCCGATACCAAAGGACGCAGCCGATTCTTCAATGACCTAAGTGGTTATACCCTAGAAGCTCGAGCCACCTTTAAGCAGCGACTGCTCAAGACCAGCGAAGAAGATTTACGCCGCATTGCACAACAGTATTTGCAAAATCCTAGCCGTGCAGTTGTCTCGAGTGCAGAAAAAATTGCGGAAGCCAATGCGTTAATGAACGGAATTTTTATAAGCGAAGCGGTTTAGAGAATAGGAATTTGCCTCGAGCAGTAGAAGAAGTGACATGAAAAAAAGTTGAAGGTTCTTGGCTTATTCTTCAAGCCACGGAAAACCGTTTGGATTGGCTTTGACTTTTTTCCAAAGAATCTCGTTGTTGTGTGCGCGAATTGACTCGAGAAATGGAAAATCGGTTGGTTCAACTTGAACACTAAAAAGTGGCTTCACAGGGCTAAGATTTGCCCAGTGGTGGGCTTGAAACCAAACACCATCACGTTCATCTTTGGGTTGTTGTGCAAATCCCTGCTTGGGTAGCACGTAAACCCGTCCGGTTCGGAATGGTTTTTGCGCTAGTGCCGTACTTTGAACACTAAAAAAGTAAATGTCTTGAGCCATAATTTGAATGGCTGCATTACTGATGCTCATAGGAATTCGTGGACGGTCTAGGATGGCAAAGAACATTGCCCAGATGCCGTCAGAAGCTGCGTAAACCGCGTTTTGATTGCCAAACCAGTTGGCATCATCAGATTGCCTTGGTTCAAATTCTTCTATACTCGAGTCTCCTGTGCCATGAACCAAATAATTTTTATGGTGCGTCAGCCAGATTAAAAAAGCCCATTTGGGAATAGGTGTTTTCAGCAAAAATCCCTGCTCGAGTGCCAAACCAAGGGCGTTATCCAGTTCTGCCAAGTGTGGTTCAAAGTCGAATTCTGGACGTGTCAGCCAGTAGCTTGGTAAGTTCATACTGCAAGTCTAGTGGTCTTCTATCACCAAAAGTTGCCGATGTTCACGATTGAGGCGTAAAACCAAGATGTAATGTGTAGGCTCGAGTGTTTGGTTGGGCTTGACTGTTTTCTTGTAGCACTCGAGACCACAATTGGGTTATTTCTTGGTGTAAACTTATCGCTTGTTGGGCAGTTAAATGAATCGTTGTCAAGAGTTCCAAAGTGGTTTGATGGCATCGGGTTGGAAGTTGATGTTTGGTGGCGGCAAAGCAGAAAAATCAAGGCTGTGTCTGTTATTTTCTAGCACTCGGAGGCACATTCCGCCTTGGCTGGCTTCGGGTTGCAGGTCTTGGGCTGCCAGTACAAAATCAGTGCAGTATTGCTTGAGCAATGGGGCTTGCAGCGAGTGCATCATTTGCGTCCAAGTTTCATGGTTTGTGGTTTCAAATGGAATAAAAATTTGCTCTGCAACGGCTTGGTAGTATTTAATTGGCTTACCTTTGCGTGGTTCGGTTCGAGAATGTACGACCAAGCCCCATTCAATGAATTTTTCCAAGTGGTATTTGAGACTCGAGACGGGTTGATTCAGGATTTTGGCGGCTTTGGATAAACTTTGTTCTTGGAAAAAAACTGCAAAGTTCTTCAGTCGCTCTGGGTCGAGCAATGCCTGAGCAGCTTCGGCGTTATTCACAGCGTGCCAGTGTTTTTGGGTCATGTCTTGGACTATACGCTTTTAGGCACTGATTTAAGTGTAAAATTCGGTTATGGATTTTTCCAAGGCGGTACAAAAAATCGCGGTGGCGCTCGACCCACAACAGATTATTTTGTTTGGCTCGAGGACGCGGGGGGATTTTAGAATGGCTCGAGTCGCGTGAGTAGTGCCGAGCGTCTTGGACTAACCGGTGCGTTGGCAGCCGTGACCTCGTGGGGCGCAAATTCGGTGATTCTAAAATTTTTAACGGGTCAGATGAGTGTTGACCTCTTAAATGCCTCGAGAATTCTGATTGCCAGTGTTTTCTTTATGCTTATTTTTGTGTACTTGCGCCGAGGTAAGGGTTTTCCTAAGCTCGAGGCTCGTGATTGGTTAGCGATTGCAACACTTGGGTGTATTGGCACAAGTTTGTATCAACTGCTTTTTGCCAATGGGATTAAATTAAGTAATGCCAGCATGACAGCCCTAATCTCGAGTACCAACCCAATTTGGGTCGGAATTCTTGGCGCGTTTCTAGGGTTAGGGTTCACCCGTTGGCAGTTTATTGGTGTGCCAGTCACGATGCTTGGTGTGGGCTTACTTTCGTACTCGAGTATTGTCGGGGCAAATGTGCAACTGCTTGGGGTGGTGCTTCTAATTGCTTCTAATATGTGTTGGTCGGTCTATACGGTTTTGTCTCGAGGACTGATGCAAAAAATAAATCCACTCGAATTTACTTGTCTTAGTTTTGTGCTTGGTGGTTTACCATTTGTGTTGCTGACTGTTCCAGCTTGGTCTGAAGCATCAGTTATCTCGAGTAGCACTTGGCTTTGGGTGGTTTTATCAGCCCTGATTGCCCAAGTGATTGGTTTTATGGGTTGGTTTCTTGGCACACAAGCCCTTGGTGCAGCACGGGTCAGTGTGTTTTTGAACATCACGCCGCTTGTGGGTGTGGCGTTGGCGGCTGGTTTTCTTGGTGAAAAAATCACACTCGAGAAGGTCTTGGCGGGTTTAATTATTTTGTTTGGTGTTTGGTTAGCCAACAAAAAATCATAGCCATTTAGCAAAATACTCGAGCTTAGCAGTCCAATTGCGAATTTTTGCATTTAGGTCGGCTGTGCCGTGTCCATCATCAAAAACCATAAACTCGAAGTCTTGTCCTTCTATTTTGCCGTTCTCGAGCAGTTTAGCCACAAAATTCTCGGCTTGGTTAAGTGGGCAGCGTGGGTCGTTGCGTCCGTGCAGAATCAGCATCTTGGCAGTCAATTGGTGGGCATAATGAATCGCACTGCGTTCGCACCACAAGGCTTGGTTGGTCTCTGGGTCGCCCATCATAGACCTAAAGTAATAGGCAAGGGCTGGGAGTAACACAAGGTTGTCTTGATAAAGTTGCTCGAGGTCGGTAATGCCAATTTCGGGTATCGCCACTTTGAACAGTTCGGGGCGTTTGGTGCTTGCCATATAGGTCATGTATCCGCCAAATGAACCGCCAGTAATGGCAATTCGGTCTGGGTCTACAAAGTCTTGGTGCTGTAAAAATTTTGCGCCGTATGCCACATCTTCAAGGTCTTTCCCGCCCCAGTCATTCAGATTAGCGTCGCGCCATACAGTGCCGTAACCCGTGCTGCCACGAATGTTGGGTTGCAGCACCACGTACCCTTGGTCGGCTAGGACTTGGGCATCTGGGTCAAAGGTGTAGCGAAATTGTGAGGTCGGTCCACCGTGAATATCCATGATGGCTGGGAATCGTTGTTCTGGACTGGCTTCTCGAGGTTTATATAAGAATGCCGAGACCATCTGCCCGTCAAAACTTGGGTAGCATATCAATTCGGGCTGCACAAAATCACTTGGCTCGAGGTCGCCATAATCGGCGGCTAAGATGGTTTGGTAGGTATCGGTCTCGAGGTCATACAGCACAAATTCTTCGCGTCTAGTGGGCGTTTGAAGACTGACCAAGACTTTGGTCTCTGATACCCACTCGCCGCCGTATGCCACACCTTTAGGGATATTCAGGACTCGAGCCTCGAGTGTACTGGTGTGGTACAAAATCGGCTGCATGGCAGCTTGAAAGTCGCGCAGGGCAAGTAACCAAGTGCCGTTTGGCGAGAATTTTTGGATGTATTCGGCAGTGCCAATTTGTTCGGGACTGAGCCAAGTTGTCGTCTTCAAGTTCAGGTCAAATAAGCCAATGCGGTGTTCTCCGCTCGAGTCGCTGGCTACGGCTAACAGACTGCAATTGGGGTGAATATCGCCGATTCGGTCAAACGCTCCGTCTTTAATGCTCCAAACTCGCTCTAAATGACTGCCATCGGTCTGGATGGTGTAGCCATCCAAGTTGCGTTTTAAGGTGCTTTGGTTGCTGTCAAAGGTGATAAATTTTCCATTGCTCGAGACGGCTGTCAAAAAAGCTGGGGCTTCAAAATAAGTCAGTTGCTCCCATCCTTTCGTCTCGAGGTCAAAAGTGTAAATCTGGGACTGTCCAGAATTGGTACTCGAGAAAAAAAGGGTTTGACCATCTGGACTGATTTTTTGTGGCATTTCTTGGCTTTTTGGGTTATCGGTCAGTTGTTGCCATACCCTTGTCTCGAGGTGACAAGACCATAAATTATGTTGTTCGTTGCCTGCGTTATCCAGTCCTAGAATAATGGTTGCATTATCTTGCCAAACAACATTGGTTCGTGGGGTGGCTGGCAGTTGACCATCTGAAATTTGGGTGTTTTGCAGCGTGGCTAATTCGAGCAGCCAAAGTTCAAAACGCCCAGAGCGGTTACTAAAATAAACCATTTGCTGCTTATTGATTGAAAGAAACATCCCATAAGAAACATGAAGTCTGATTATTACCTCGAGTGCCAAGATTGGTTTTGCCATGTGTTCAGTCTAAAAGATTTATTATGTGCAAGCAAATCAGACCCACAGCTTGTTATCTCACCTGAAAAGAGTACACTTTCGTGGACATGAAGGTCGGTTTCAAAATGAAATCGGAGACTATGATGTCAAAGCAAATGAAAACATATACCCTAGAATTTAA
>JANNEE010000564.1:0-2657 GCA_031388325.1 Deinococcales bacterium | reverse complement strand
CCTGCCGCCCCCTCCCAGCGTCCCAAGATCGATTACCTGATTCCAGAACATCCATACAGCCAAATAATCCACGAGACCCATGCCCAAACGAATCCATCGAGAGACGAGGATTAGCACGCCACAATAGGTCGAGGGCAGCGCGGCTTAATTGTCGCACCACCCAAAGCTGGTAAAACCACCCTCCTAAAGCGAATTGCCAACAGCATCACCACCAATCACCCAGAAATTAAAGTGATTGTGCTACTGGTAGATGAGCGTCCCGAAGAAGTCACCGATTTTAGGGAAAGTACCACTGCCGAAGTCGTAGCGAGTACCTTTGATGAGCCACCAGAAAACCATGTGCGGGTTGCCGAGTTTGTCCATGAACGCGCCCGCCGCATTGTCGAAGAAGGCGGTCATGTGGTGATTTTGCTAGACAGCATCACGCGCTTGGCAAGGGCTAATAATTTGGTCACACCAGCTACAGGGCGCACCTTAAGCGGTGGTTTAGACAGCAACGCCCTGTATTTCCCAAAGCGTTTTTTGGGGGCTGCCCGTAAAATCCGAGATGGTGGTAGCTTAACCATTTTGGCAACTGCCTTAGTCGAAACTGGCTCGAGAATGGATGATGTGATTTTTGAGGAATTCAAAGGCACAGGCAATATGGAACTCCATTTAAGCCGTCGTCTCGAGGAACGCCGAATTTTCCCAGCCATTGATATTCTTAAAAGTGGTACGCGCCGTGAAGAATTGTTATTACCAACCGATGTCCTCCATAAAATGTGGTTACTGCGAAAAGTCATTTCTGACATGGATCCCGCCGAGGCAATGGAAATGCTGCTCGATCGCCTAAACCGCACCGACAGCAACAAAGAATTCCTATCGCAACTCGGTGGCGGTTAAAACAGCCCCTAAACCGCTCTGAGCCTCCGAAAGACGGATAATCTTGGCGGCTCGAGGTTTACTTTTTAGCAGGGTCGTCATCGCGTAAAGGTTTTGTCCAACGAATACCGACATTCGATAAATCACCCAAGGCATTGTCGCCTTCTGGTTTTTTGCCTGTGTCCACCCATTTTACAAGGTCAGAAAACCCTTCAATCACTTCGGCATCGGTAAACTCGCAATGTCCCGGACGACGAATAAAGCGTTGCACCAACAAATCCCCTCGCCCTCGAGACTCGACTTTTTGACGGTATGAAACCTGCATATTGACAGGCACAAGTGCGTCACCTGTGGTGTGGTAACTCATGACTGGCACAAGAATACGCCCACTTGGAATCCCATACCAGTAGCGCCCCTCGAGAATACGGGCTTCGGAATTGGCAGTCACCCGACGGATATTTTTGTTCAGTACGCCAGCATCCAAACCCAGATTTGGGTCTATGCGGTACTCAACTCCAAGATTGGTCGTGACTTGTTTATCGATGTTGTGATTAAAAACACCAAATCCAGCCCCGACAAATTGTGTGGCGTACAAATTTATGTCTGGCGAAGACCCTGATAACATCCCCTCGAGACGGTACGGACGTTCACCACCCGAAAGATGTTTAATCACACTGTCAAATTGCAGTCCCTTGGCGGTGTACGCCTTGGGTTTACCGAGAATCGGTAACAAACCACCAAAGTATTTTTCAAAGAAAAAATCAACCAGATTGGCTGTCGCAATAGACTGACCATTTAAGGACAGATTAACCCCAGAAATGTACTCACCGACCAAGGCATACGATAAAAAATAGTCAAATAACTCGAGTCCAGTCATCACCCCACAAAGCGGCATTGCCCCAGCGTAAAGCGTAGAAAAATTGCCAAGGCTGACTGTCACCACATTGCCACCCATCGAGCCACCAACAATAAAAGTTCGTTTGGGCTTGGCGACACTGCTGGCGAAAAATTCGGCTAAGTCCTTAGTGTCATCTGCGCCTTGACGCACCGCCCAGCAGTTAGCACTAAAACTCGAGCTTGCCCAAGCAAAACCACTATCAATAAACCATTTACGAATCGGAATAAAATCGGCATTGAGGTCTGGGTTTAAGCCCTTATTGCCATGGGCGTACATTACCAAGTCGCCATTCCAAGTATTTGGTAACTCCATTCGGTAGGCATACGACCCTGCAAAAACCCCGGCTCGAGTGCCAAAAAAAGCCTTGGCATTGGGCAGCGCTGCAAATTTAGGGTCTACGATATTCCATGAGGCTGGGATTTGGGCATAGGCTAAACTCGATACAAAGAAAAAAACCGTGACTAAAAAACGAATAAGCATAAGCACAGTATGCCCCACAAAAACAAAAAAAGATGAAACTCGAGCTACAAAGCCTCGAGTTTCAAGGTTAGATCGAATTAAGCTGTAAAAATAGAATCGAGTTTATCCACAACACTGCTGTCTAAAACCAAATCCTTGGCGGCTAGGCTCTCGGATAGTTGCTCGGGTTTGGTTGCCCCAACAATCGCACTCGAGACGGCTGGGGTTCTTAGCGCCCACGCCAGCACCAAAGCAGTACGGCTAATGCCGAGGTCATCGGCAATTGGTTTTAATTGGCGTACTTTTTCAATAATTTCTGGGGTGTAGAGTTCGCGTCCAATTTTGGTTTCGGTCAGTCTCGAGCCACTGACTTCGCCTGCGTCAAACTTACCCGTCAGCACACCCATGCCAAGTGGCGACCAGATAACCAAACCAATCC
>JANNEE010000529.1:0-5986 GCA_031388325.1 Deinococcales bacterium | reverse complement strand
GGGTCTGGTGTACCCGTGTGAACTCCAGCCAACTCGAGCGCTTTGGAATTGACCCAAGCGCTATGCCCGTCCCTCGAGCGAATAAAGACTGGTTGATTTGGGGCAACAGCATCTAGGTCGGCGGCGGTCGGGTAGGTGCTTTCACTCCAACGATTGGGGAACATCCCGCCACCTTGCAGCCAATCTGTACCACCTGCTCGAGTGGCAATTAAAGCAAGCCCTTGCTCGAGGGTCTGACAGGCGGATAAATCCAGTGAGGCTAACGAAAATCCGTAACCCGTTAAGTGAATATGGGCATCGGTCAGTCCGGGGGTGAGAAATGTGTCACGGTAATCCAGAATCTCGGCTTTTGGGGCAATCGCAAGGCAGTCTTCTCGAGAACCGACAAACCGCACCAATCGGTTAGAAACCAAGACCGCTTCGGCTCGAGGCTGCACAGAATTTAAGGTGATGATGTTAGCAAGAATAATTTGTTCCATACTCTGCATTATGCTCTATTCCAAACCCAATTGGGTATTGGTTAGGGCAGAAAAACCACTCTGTGACGCTTGTCGTATTAGTTTGCAATTCGAGGTAGATTCGACCATGACATAAAATTATACTCAGCCGCAACTTGTACCACGCCCAAGTTTTGTTACTCTAAAAAGGCGAAAGGTTTTACCCTTTGCCTTTCGCCTGCCCTTTCGCGGTACACTCGAGCTATGGCTTTAACCCAAACCGTTGTCTTACTGCATGGCGAATTGAACGACTCAAGTTCTTGGGATGCTACTTTTGAGGTCTTGTCGGCTCAGTTTCAAGTCTTGCGGTATGACCGTTCACCAATTGGAAGGCTGGAAACGCACCTTGAAGAATTACTGGTTTTCATAAAACAACGGCAACTCGAGAAAATCCATTTGGTCGGACATAGTGGCGGTGGTGTTTTAGCGCTTGTGTTTGCGGGAATGCACCCAGAAAAAATTTTGTCATTAACGCTGGTGGATAGTCTGGCACGGCTTGATATTCCACTCGAGACCAAAATTCGCAGTGTTTTATCAGCGCTTGAAGTTGGTGGCTCAAAACTGGCGTACACCGTAGCCGTGCCTTGGTTGTTTGGGGCAGATTTTTTAATTCAAAGTAAAGAGCGCTTGGCAGCAGCTTTGGCTCGAACCGAAAGCACCCCACCCGAGGTACTAAAAGCTAATCTTTTGTATGTGCTGAACTTTGGGGACAGGCGAAAAATGCTTCGGGCTATCGAATCACCTGTTCTGGTTTTGGTTGGCACAGATGACGTGCTGACCCCGATGCGCTATAGCCATGAAATTGTTGAATGGGTCAAACCCGGACTTGGGGTACTGGTGACGATTACTGGGGCTGGGCATAACACACCACTCGAGAAACCCAATGAATTCAACCGTGTCCTACTTGGTTTTTTATCTCGAGTAGGCGATTTCACTAAACCACTCTGGGATGACCTCGAAGACCCTGAAGACGCAGGAGGGGACTTCAACGATTACGACGCGCTGCTCGAGCCGAGTTAAGCTATTTTTTCTTTGCTACAAGGTAATAAAAGCTGTCACTTCTACGCAATGTAAAAACCATTAAACGCTTGCCATTATCAAAATTTTCATACTCAATCCGAGTTCTGGTTTCACCTGCTGGCGCAGCTACGGGCAGCCTCGAGGTTTCAAAGTACCCTGCGGCGGCAAAACCCGTCGCCAGATTAGCAACGTAGGCATCGGCTAATTTACTGGCTAAACCCTTGGCTAAGTACAAGGTGTACCCTTCATATTTGGCTTTGTCTGCCCCGAGCAAATCCGCAAATTGACCAGTTAAAGTTGGGTTTAGGACTTGATAAGACCCCGATGGTAAACGCACCGAACTGTCGAGTGTGCCAATGATACTGGTGACAATCAGCAATTCAGCTACAGTCTGTGCCACCACACTTAAACTCGAGAAGGCAAGCAGGGCTAGTAAAATTCGTAAGGGTTTCATGTCCGCAGTTTACTCGAGAAGACGTTTTTTGTCTGTGAAAAAAAACCAGAGGCATTGTGCCTCTGGTTTTGATGACTGGTTTTAATGGCTCACTGCCATTGCTTTGCCAATTTCAACCCGAGTTAGCCAATGCAAAAAGGTTGGATTGCGCCCACGAACCACGTCCTCAAAAGTCGCCCTAAGTTTTGTGGTTATCGGACGGCTCGAGTCACCAACTTGGCGTTTGTCCACTTCGCCGACAGGGGCAACTTGGGCAGCCGTGCCGGACAAGAAAATTTCATCGGCTAAGTACAATTCCGAACGGTCAATTTCGCGTTCCAAGACTGGAATCTCTAAGTAATGGGCAAGTTCTATGACACTGCGCCGTGTAATCCCCTCGAGAACGTCTGCCGTAATTGGAGCGGTTATCAATACCCCATCACGTACCATAAACAAATTGGCGGCACTGGCTTCGGCGATTTTACCGCGTTCATTCATCATGATTGCGTCGTCGTAGCCATTAATTTGGGCTTCGTCTTTGGCGATTGAACTGTTGACATACGCCCCACCAATTTTGCCTCGGGCGGGGATGGCATTGTCTACCACGCGCCGCCAACTCGAGACCATCAGACGCAACGGGCGGTCTTCACCAAAGTAATTACCAAGGTTCATCATATAGACCGTGAATCCACCACCCGCGTGACCAA
Organism: Deinococcales bacterium; assembly: GCA_031388325.1. GTDB lineage: Bacteria > Deinococcota > Deinococci > Deinococcales > JAAFIG01 > JAAFIG01. The sequence goes on along the minus strand of JANNEE010000529.1, from coordinate 3,329 downwards.
TGCTTGGACCCAGACTCAGGTCAGACTTATAGGCAAATGGACGGTAGTAACAATCGGTATTTGGTGCGTTCTTTTTGGTGAGTTCAATCACCGCGTTTTGCAAGTAAGCTACATCGCCGGGTAATTTAATTTTCAGTAAGCCGGCACTTCTCGAGAAGCGCAACATATGCTCAGGCAATCTAAAAATACTGATTGCGCCATCATCGCCGCAGTACCCACGAATCCCACCAAAACAAGACAACCCGTATTGCAGTGCCAGCGTTGCGACCGAAACATTGGCTTCTTCAAACCGCACAATGTTTTCCTTAAAAAAAGCGTACTCGAGAAATTGATTATTTGCCATAACATTCCTTTTTCAAGAAAATACTCAACGCCAAAAATATGGTGTTGAGTATTTGGGAAATCTATTTATTTGGACAACTCACCAATCAATGCAAACATCGGTAAGAACATACCCGCTACAATTACACCAACGATTCCACCGAGGAAAATAATCATGATTGGTTCAATGGCAGCTGTTAATTGATCCACAGCTTCATCCACTTCGCGTTCATAGTAATCGGCGACTTTATCAAGCATCGTGTCTAAACCACCGGTTTCTTCACCAATGGCGACCATTGAAACAACCATAGGCGGAAAGACATCGGTGGCGGCTGCCATTGGCTGTGACATCTGCTCACCCTGCATAACTGCATTTTTGGCGTTTGTTAAAGCATCTTCAACAATTGCATTGTTCGATGTGCCACGGGTAATATCAAGCGATTCAATGATATTCACACCGCTTTTAATCAGCAAAGACAAGGTTCTCGAGAATGATGCCAGTGAAGCCTTAGAAATCAGGTTTCCAAAGACAGGAGCTTTCATTTTGAAGCGGTCAATCACATGCCGACCCTGATTGGTTTTGTAGTAATAATGATAAGCCACTGCTAAAGCACCAATAATTGCCACCATTAAAATCGTTTGATTTTGCAAAAAATCAGAAACTGTTTGTAAGAAAATCGTCAGGGCTGGTAAACTAGCATTCGGATTGACATCCTTAATCATTTTAGCAAACTGTGGCACAATCGTGGTCAGCAAGAAGTATGTGACCAGCAAGGCAAACACTAAAACAATGGTAGGATATGTCAGCGCACCACGAATTTTCCCACGCAAAGCCAAGTCTTTTTCTTTGAAAATCGCCACTCGGTCAAGTACCGTGTCAAGCGTACCTGAAACCTCGCCAGCCCTGACCAAGTTAATAAAAAGACGGTCAAAAACATTTGGGTATTTAATCAAAGCATCTGAAAACGGAATACCGCTTTCAACAGTTTGGCGAATATCTCGCAGAATTTTCTTTAAGCCCTTATGTTCAGACTGGCGTTGCAAAATGGTTAGGGACTGCACCAGTGGTAAACCAGCATCAATCATGGTTGCCATTTGACGCGCAAAAATCGCCACAGGTTTTAAGCCGGGAGTTTGATTTTCTTCATTTAAGAAACCGGGTAATTGTAAATCTTGGTTGATACCAGACTTTGGTTCGGTAATCGAAACAATTAAGAGGTTCTTTTCGCGCAATTTATCACGCACTGTTTTGGAAGTGTCAGCTTCCATGGTGGACAAAATAATCTTGCCTGCGGCATCGCGGACTCGGTAAGTGAAAATGGGCATACTAACCTCCGTGGATTCTCGAGAAAGCTCGAGTGGATTTGGAATAACACAGTATAGCCCCTAAATCGTCTTTTGTGCTTAACTTTCTAAGCGCTCTGGTTTAAGGAGCGGGAATAGCAGCACATCGCGGATACTGGTTTGGTTGGTTAAAAGCATCACAAGGCGGTCAATCCCAATGCCTAGCCCGCCAGCAGGGGGCATTCCATACTCGAGGGCAAGCAAAAAATCCTCGTCTTGTTCTGGGGCTTCGTCGTCGCCGGCGCTGCGTCTGGCGGTTTGGGCTTCAAAGCGGGCGCGTTGGTCAAAGGCATCATTGAGTTCCGAGAAAGCATTGGCGAGTTCAAAGCCACTGGCAAAAAGTTCAAAACGTTCGGTTACGCCAGTTAAACTGCGGTGCGGTTTGGCAAGTGGACTAATCACGACTGGATGATGAATTACAAAAGTGGGGTTGACCATTAAAGGTTCGACATACATGCCAAATAACTTGTCGAGTAGCTTGTAATCTGGAACAGCTTTCCACTGTGGGTACTTGGCATCACAAAAAACACGCAGTTTATCCAACGCGAGTGGGTCAAAATCAAGGTCTGGGACATGCTCCAACAACGCTGGGACATACTCGAGACGGGCAAATGGGGCAGCAAAATTCAGGGTTTTGTCCTCATAAGGCACATTGGTGCTGCCTAAAATATCAAGGGCAAGGTGTGAAAAAAGTTCTTCGACCAACTGCATAATTCCTTCGTAATCGGCGTAGGCTTGGTACAATTCAAGCATCGTAAATTCTGGGTTGTGGGTCTGGTCTATGCCTTCGTTGCGGTAGACTCTGCCGATTTCATAAACCCGCTCAAAGCCACCAACCAAAAGGCGCTTTAAGTGTAACTCGAGGGCAATTCGTAGCGAGAAATCATGACTGAGCGCATTGTGATGGGTGACAAACGGTTTGGCTTCTGTGCCACCCGCAATGGCTTGCAGGGTCGGACCTTCGACTTCGATGAAGTTTTTAGTATCCAAAAAATTACGGATAAAACGCACGATTTTACTGCGGGTCAAAAACACCTTTCTCGAGTCTGGGGAGACAATTAAATCCAAGTAACGCCTTCGGTAACGCAACTCCTTATCGGCTAAGCCATAATAATCGCTTGGCAGAGGATGTAACGACTTAACCAATGGTGTAAAACCAGTCACTTTAACCGAAAGCATTCCCGTTTTGGTGGTCATCAGATGCCCTACCACACCCAGAATATCGCCAAGGTCAATAAATTTAGCGGCATCAAATTGTGGTACAGCATTTTTTGAGATAAAGAGTTGAATTCTGCCAGACTGGTCTTGTAAATCGGCAAAAATCAGTTTTCCAGTGTCACGCCAAGAAATGATTCGCCCTGCCAGACTGACTTTTTCTTCAAGCCACTCCAAGCCAGACTCGAGCGGACTTAGATGGGCGGCGTGCAGACCAGCCGCCGAATGCGTTTGGTTATAGGTATATGGGAAACGGGCAAAACCAGCCTGCTCGAGAGCAGCAAGGTTATTCAGGCGTGACGCGGTTTGTTCATGGATTTCAGACATAAAACTCCTTAAAACATTTGTCGAATGTGGCTCGTAAAAACTTCTCGAGCAGCGCAAATGGACATGGATTCAGGCGCAGCACTTAGCCGCGCAGTGGTTTTCGGGCAATCAGCAGCGCAATG
>JANNEE010000524.1:0-5200 GCA_031388325.1 Deinococcales bacterium | reverse complement strand
TCTTCGTTCAGCCGAGCAAAACCAGCGTGTTGCACCCCAACTACTTCGATTAACTCGGCACAAATGACGTTTAAGACCGTGACTGGCTCGAGTGGAGCGCCAGCCGTGGCAACAATGTGTTTGAGCATTGTGGCTTCGGTGAGACGTTTTTCTAACTCGAGTTTATTAAAACCCATTTGTGGAATTTGATTGGCTGGACTCTGGCTCATTGTGACTTAATTTACCAAAAAAATAGATAAGAAAGAAACCATCTTTGGATTAGTTAGAGCCTCCGAAAAGTCCGAATTGTAGGCTTTTACAGTTTATTGGATGGTCAGAAAAACAGGGAGACCACAAGGGTCTCCCCTACAGGACAATGTTTTTATGTAGGGGAGGGGCTTGTCCCCTCCCTGTTTTGGGAATGATATTTCATTCTTTCGGAGGCTCTAGGATTAGTAGTCCGAGCCAAGCCGCACCGTAATATCTGCGCCAAGCACACCCTCACCACTAATTCGTTCGGCGCTAACCCCCAAAGCTGAGCCAATCACCCGAGCCTCAAGTAAACTGCTCGAGGATAAAACCTCGGATTTATTGGGGTCTCCGCCAGAAACATCTGCCAGCCAAACAAACCGAAAACCAGCCGTGCGTAATTTCTCTCGAGCGCGTTTAGCTCGAGCCGCATCTGTGGCAACAATTGCAATGCTTAAGTCAAATGGGTCACGGGCTGGTTTGTCTCTACTATTGCGAAGGTTAGAATCTACCAAGGCTGCTACGGCTTGGGTGTTTGGAATCCAAAAAGAATACCTTCCTAAACGCCCAAAATCGCCCGGTAACAACAAGGTATCTACCCGAGGACGCTGCACCAAAAACCCCAATGCACCACCCACTTCTGTACGGCTTAAATTGGTGCGAACGTGTTTCTCAAAAACTTTAGCCAGTTGTGGTAAACGTCCCCAAGATTCTGGTTGTTGTAATTTCTCGAGCAATGCCCGAAAAAAGGCTTGCTGACGTTGGGTGCGTCCAATATCGCCAAGGTTATCGTAGCGAAAGCGCACAAAGCCTTCGGCTTGTTGCCCCGTTAAAACTTGCCAACCGGGTTTTAAGTCAATCTCGAGTTTGGCGGCTTTATCGGTGTACTGCATGGCTTTTGGAACATAAATTCTGACTCCGCCAAGTGCGTTTACCAAGGCTTTTGTACCATCTATCGAAACAAATAAATAGCCGTCTAGTTTTAAGTTCAGTAAGCCCTCAACCGCTCGAACACTTGAGTCAAAGCCGCCAAGCATGGCTGCATTGATTTTATCTCTGGTGGTGTTGCCCGCCCCAACATGGGTATCGCGGGGAATTGAAAGTAGTTTAATGGCTTTTTGGGCAGGGTTCAGTTGTACCAACGCCATCGTATCGGTCAAACCCAACTGAAAATCATTCTCGAGTGTTCCACGGGTGTGATACCCGACATAATGGTGTCCGACACCAGCCAGTAAAAAGGTAATGGGTTGCTTGGGCGCACTTGGAAAAGCCGCGAATCTCGAGATTACACCCCAAGCTGGATATGACCAGAAACCACACGCACCAAGCGCTGTCAGCAATAAAAAAGGGAAAAGGAATCTTCGCATAACCCCCGAGGTGTCTCGGGAAATCTATGATACGTGGTAGCTGTGAGAAGCATGAAGAATCTATAATGACGCGACTAACGCAATCCAAACGCTACCGAAACCACTGCCGTGATTTCCTTTTCGATGCTGCTGGTGTCAAATGCACCGTAATCATCCACACTAGGGCTGTTCTTAGCCGTAATCTGAAACACGCCAACTCGGGCGTTACGCGGTGCGCCAATTCCCACACCCGCACCCTTGGCAATCACTTCAGCACGTTTTTTAGCATCACTTGTAGCTTCCTCGAGCATTTGAATTCGTAAATCAGCCAGCTTGGTGTACAAATAACTCAGTTCGGCTTCAAAAGGCACACCATTAGAAAGCATATTCTCGGCGGTTTTTGCCGCCAAAGTGGTGACGGCTTGCACTTGGTCACTCGAGACTTCGACCCGTTGACGCACCCGCCAAGCTGGAATGGTGGTGCGTGAACCGTCGGCATTGGTACGCTCATAGGTTAGCGGTTCGCTCGAGATTGGGGCTAACTCGAGTTTGACCCCAGCCCCATTCGCAGCCACAAAAGTTTTTAAACGGTCAACATTCTTTTTTAAGTCTGCCACAGCCGTTTGTAAATTACTATTTTCCGCCGTGACACTGCCTTTCCACTGCACGAGGTCGCTGGTGATTGGTTTACGCGCACTGCCCGTGACCGTAATATCCGAATCACTCCGAGATTCCTTAATGGCGTTACTGCCAAGAAACGCACCAACCACGATAGCGACTGACAAACCGAGCATCCCTAAGAAATTTCCAAGCGAATTATTCATGACCTGTATTGTAATGCTTTTTTGGTGAGTGAAGTCTCATCAAGATTAATTGGTACTTAATCTTTTGTCTCGAGGACAGCAAATTATTGGTTTTCTAATCGAGAATGTTGATATCAAAATAAACCCCAAGTCTGTTTGACTTGGGGTTCTCGAGACAAACAGAGTTTAGCTATCTGGCTGCATCAGTAAATCAATAGCCGTTTTGTTCTCGCCAGCACTAATGGTCACGGTACTCGAGACTTGTGGTTCGTTAGCATCGAGTGCCGAGTTGCTATTTAAGTCGTTGTAAGCTGTTACTTTATACGTTCCAGCAGGTAAATCGGTCAGGCTGTAATTAACCGCCGTTTTGGACAAGCTAATTTCAACTTGCTTGGTCAGACTTGCATCGGTGGTATTGTCGGCACGGACAAAATTCTTGGTGATTTTAACCACGGGTGGGGCAGGTGGGGTTGGTGGGGTTGGTACATCAGTGCCAGTCACGGCTTCTTTTACCTTTTCTAAGGTTTTGGCTGCGTCTACCAAACCAGAACCACAAAAAGCATCAATCACGGCAGCATTGCCATTGGCACAATCGCCAGCCGCCAGAGCTTTGGCGTTACTTTTAAGAAAAGCTAGGGTTTTGGTGTAATTAAGCGTTGGGTCAATACCGACCATTAAACCAACCAAACCAGCCACATGGGGCGAAGCCATGCTTGTGCCTTGGATACCGCCTAGGTTGAACTGATTGGTAACTTTGTTAAAGTAATTGCTGTAAACACCAGCTTCTTGGTCTGCGCCATTTACGTTAATTGACAATTCGGTGTCGCCACCAGGTGCCATCACATCCACTCGAGCGCCGAAGTTAGAATATCCAGCCCGTTTGTTGGTCGGACCAGTTGCACCGACGGTAATGACATTATTGCAATTGGCTGGCGATTTTGGCTTGCTGACATTTTCAGTTTCGTTGCCAGCCGCCACAACAATGATTTTCCCTTTGCCTGTCAAGAGGTCATAGGCAGCTTGTTCAGTTTCTGAACAGGGGTTGTCGCCACCTAAACTCATGTTGATTACTTTGGCGGGGTTGGTATTGGCTGGCACACCGTCTATCGCCTCGCCACCAGCCCACAACACACCGTCGGTAATGTCTGCTCCTGTGCCGCCACCTTTACCCAGTACACGGACATTGAGTAACTTGGCTGCCCAGTTGACTCCAGCCCCAAATAGTCCGTTGTTGGTGGTTGCCCCCATCGTTCCAGCCACGTGCGTACCGTGTAGACCGATGCGGTTGTCGTAGGGGTTGTCATCACGCCCATTGCCGTCTTCGGCAGTTGCAGCATCAGAGATAAAGTCATAGCCAATGTTACTTGCCATGCGCCCAGCAAAATCTGGATGGGTTTTGGCATCACCATCGGTTAGGTTGTAAAGCATTCCGTCATCTACAACAGCCATGACGGTAGTAGCAACACCTGTGCTGATGTCCCAAGCGGCTGGTAAATTCATGGCGTTATAATGCCATTGCACATTGAACTGTGGGTCGGTAGGAACAGCCAAAGCATGGTAACGATAATTGACTTCGGCATATTCAATATCGCTACGATTTGAAAGTTGCCGCACCATCTCGAGGGTTTGTTCGGCATTGGCGTTGGCACGAAATAAACTGGTTTTGGCTAAGCCCAAAGCCCGCACGCGAGCCAATTGCAAACCGCCAGCTTGCAAAGTAATGGCATTGGTGGCTTGAATTTTGCTCTTAAACTTAACAATCACTTCACCAGCCACAAAGTTATTTGCACTGGATGGTTTGGTTGTACCAGGGCTGACCGTACCAGAAATCGAACCATTGCCACCACCACAACTGATTAAGCCTATGGTTAGCGCACTAAGAACAGAGAGGGTTTGAACGACATGTTTTTTCATATTTGAACCTCCAGCATTACTTTTACCACACGAAGACTACCAAAGTAGCATCACACAATCGTCAAATGAAATTCTTCATTCACTTCTTGTAAAATAGATTCTATCCAAAGTAGCGTCGCACCAGCGTCGCATGGGATTCTGCACCAGCGTCGCATGGGAATTTCGCATCAGCCACTTCTCGAGACAACGGGACTTTGTTTTCGGTATGCTTTTGGCATGAAAACGATTTACGATGCGCTGATTGTTGGTGGCGGACACAATGCCCTAACCTCGGCGGGATACTTAGCCAAAGCTGGTTATAAAGTCGCGGTTTTTGAACGCCGACATGTGATTGGTGGAGCAGTCTGCACCGAAGACGATATTTTACCGGGGTACAAAATGGATGTCGGTTCGGGCGTGCATATCATGATTCACCTCACGCCTGTGGTCAAAGACTTGAATCTCGAGGAACATGGTTTGCAGTATCTCGAGATGGACCCAATTGCTTACGCTCCACTCGAGGGTGGAGGCGGTTTTGGACTGTACAAAGATTTAGAACGCACCTGCGAAGAAATCGCGGTTTTTAGCCCCAACGATGCCGCCGCCTACCGAAAATTTGTAAAATCTTGGGATGAATTTAGTGGCAAGCTCTTTAAGGCATTTCAAAAGTCTCCTACTGCTTGGAATTTAATCTCGAGTTTTGCGGGTCGTAAGCCCCCAGAAATAGATTTGCTCTTGGGCGTGATTCGCTCTTATGGGCATTATCTGCGCGGACACTTTGAACACCCGGGCGTGCGCTCGGCGCTGGCATGGTTAGCTGCTCAGTCAGGTCCTGCGCCACATGAGATTGGGGCTGGAGGGTTTTTAATGTGGCACGCGGTGCTGCATAAATTTGGTGCAAAACGGGCGGTTGGCGGCAGTGGCGCACTG
>JANNEE010000122.1:0-3579 GCA_031388325.1 Deinococcales bacterium | reverse complement strand
GGGTGATTTTTGCTTCGATGCTAAGTCTACATGGACAAGCTGCCCTTGCCGATGCCATCTTGCAAGGTTTGGCAGTGCTTCATCGTCAAGCCGACCCTGTGACCCAACTTTTAGCGTTACTCAAAGAAAAACCAGTCTTATTGGTCTTGGATAATCTCGAGTCTGACCTTGAAGCGGCAACCGCTTTGATTGTTCGGGTTTTGGAGCATTGCATAATGGTGCGGATTTTAGTCACTTCGCGTCAACGACTTGGTTTAAGTGGCGAAACAGTGCTGGAATTAGGGGCTTTAGAACCAGCCGCCGCCGAGAATTTATTTGTGGCTGCCGCTCGCCGCGCCGACCCACGACTGACAATTAACCTCGCCCAGCAAAAAATCGTGATGCGAATTGCTGAGTATTGTGGTTATATGCCGCTTGCCCTCGAGTTAGCCGCCAGTTGGGCAGCCGTGCTGGACTTAACAGACCTTGAACATCAGGTGCTGAGTGGTTTACAACACTTAGAAAGCCGTTTTCGGGACACACCAGAACGTCATCGCAGTATCCGAGCGGTTTTTATGCAGACTTGGTTACGTTTAGAGCCGCGTTTATGCCAGATTTTAGAGCTACTTGTGCCTCTCGAGGGCGGTTTTACCTTGGTGATGGCAAAAGGCGTGAGCAACGCGACCTTGCGCGACCTTGAAACCCTGATTGCCCGTAGTTTACTAGGGCGTAACGGGCAGCGTTACCAAGTCCATGAATTACTGCGTCAGTTTATACTCGAGCAAAGCACCCATTTGAGCTTGGCTGCTCAAACTTGGATTTATCAATATGTGCAAGAATTGCAACTTAAACGGCGTTCCTCGAGTACCTTAGCGCAACTCGAGGATGAATTACCAAATCTGCGTTTTGTTTTATGGCAATCGCTTGAACGAGCCGATTTTCAGGCTGTGCGGGTTTTGGCACTGGCTTTAGACGATGTCTACGACACCAGAGGCTTAAGTTTAGAAGCCAAACAAGTTTTTGCTTCTGTGTTGCAAAAAATCCCTAAGCAAAACAGTTTATACCCCGAAATCCTCAAAATCGAGGCTTCCTACACGATGCGTTTAGGCGAACCCCATGAAGCCCAACGCCTATTTTTACAAGCCCTCGAGTACCCGCTCGAGCCGAGTGCAAAAGCTGGAGTGTTACATCTGCTGGGGCAGTTACACAGTCGGGCTGGAGATTGGTTAGAAGCCAAGGCTGCTTTTCGTCAAAGCCTTGATTTGTACGAAACCGAACCTCAAACACAAATCTTGCGAATTGCCGAGGGCTACAACGGACTTGGCATCAACGCTAAGCTCAGTGGCGATTTTTTAGAAGCCGAGCAGCACCTCAAAAAAGCCATTGCCTTAAACCAACAAGCAGGGTATCTCGAGGGCATTGCCATAGCCACCCTAAATTTAGCCAATGTCCACGAAGCCCAAGGGCAAGACCAAGCTGCCAAAACTGCTTTTGAACGTTGTTTAGCCCACTTTAGCGAACTTGGACACAAACGAGCCGTCTCGGTGGTCTTAAATAATTTATCGGTGGTGCAACGCAAACTTGGCGACCCCAAAGGCGCACGCCATAGCCTTGAACAAAGCCTTTTGTTCAAACGCGAAATGCACGATAAACGCGGTATCGCCGTGGCATTACAAAGCCTAGCCGAACTTGAACTGCTCGAAGCCCAACCCGCTTTGGCTCGAGCCTATTTACTCGAAAGTATCCAAATTGCCCTTGATGCCAGTGTCATGCCAACCGTGATGCAGAGTTTCTATGCCCTAGCTGGGGTTTTAGAACTCGAGGGTAATGCCGAACGGGCTGGCTTGATTTGGCGGGCAGTAGCGGCGCATCCAGCCACTTCAGGACAGATTAAACAAGAAATTTTAGCAAAAGCCTTACCGAGTTTTGGGCAAACCCTAGAATTTCAGGAATTACTCAGCAGTGTTTTGGTTTAAGCCGTTAGAATAGCCTATGCAAATCACAAAAAATCTGGGACATCTCGAGGCTCAAAAAATTATTACTGCTATTCAAGCCGAACTCGTTATTCGTGGTCAACAAGCCGTGATTGCTGTAGCCGACGCTCACGGCGAATTGCTGGCGTTTGTGCGAATTGCGGGTGCGCCACTTCCTAGCATACTTATTGCCCAGAATAAAGCCTTTACTGCTGCTCGAGAACGTCGTCCCAGTCGTGAAATTGGGCAAGCCTCGAGACATTTAACCGATGGTTTTGACCTGCGTAACTTTGGCGACCCTCGCTATCTTGGTTGGGGTGGTGGCATCCCAATTTTTGATGGCACAGATTGTATCGGCGCAGTTGGGGTCAGTGGCTTACCAGAGTCCGAGGACATCGAACTGGCAGAATTGGGGATTCGTGGTTTATTTGCTTAATTGGTTGTAGCCTGACGTTTTTTGAAGGGCAGTTCGCTCAGGATTTTCCAGACAGTTTCAAAAGGACCTTGGGAGAAACGTTGCAACCAGAAACTTGAGAAAAGCACCAAAGCCAAACTAATGCTGACCCAAGCGGCAATGGCAATGTAAGCATTTGGATTACGAGCCAAACCAAAACCCCAACCATAAAACAAAATCGAAGCCAGTACCCCTTGGAGCATGTAGTTACTGAGTGCCATACGTCCAACTCTTGCAATGCTCAAAGCAAGATTATTGAACCAACCGTGGCGCAGGGCGTAAGCAATCAGTCCGATGTACCCAGTCGCTTGCAGTGGCGCAAATAAGTACCGTGCAGCTAAATCCAAGCCCAAACTTGGCTCGAGTGCCAGCAGATTGAGCGGAACACCAAGTCCTAAGCCCCAGCGCATCATTTGGTCAGTAATACTTGAACCTTGTTCGGAAAATGCACCTAAACGCATTAAACGCACTCCAAACAAAAACAGCGTTATCCCCATTGGAATCACAAAAATCGGTTCAATGCGTAGACTCGAGAAGTTCTCTAAGCGGTAAACAATGCCATCAAAATACGAGCCATTTAAGTAAATCTGGCTGATCTCGCCAAAATCGCCTAAAGCTCGCTCGAGTTCGCTGCGTGGGGTGAGAATCAGTACAGCAGTCACAGCGAAAACCATTAAAATATGAAATCCGCCAGCCACAAGCATTGTGTTTTTTATGACTTTTTCGCCTTTGGTGACGATAAAAGCCACCAGCATGGCGGTCAGGGCATAACCCATTAAAATATCAAATTCAATCACCAGAGCAAAATGCAGTAAGCCGTCCAAAAACAATAAACTCGAGCGCCAAAGATAAGCAGGTAAAAATAGCTGACCACGTTTTTTGGCGCTTTGGTACTGTAATTCTAAACCAACGCCAAACAGGATGGTCAGCATTCCCAAGAACTTACCGTTGCTAAAAAAGAGTGTGGCTTTTTGCAGCGTCTCCTCGAGCTGGCTTTGGTAGGTGGTGCTGCCAAAGAATGCCCCGATATTACCCGCATTGGCAAATAACCAGATATTTGTGCCGAGTGTACCAAGAATTGCAAAGCCACGCAGCACATCAAGCAGTTCAATTCGTTTGGACATGATTTTCCTTTGTTTCGATTTGCATTAAGCGGCTCGAGAAGAACCCCAA
>JANNEE010000506.1:0-2769 GCA_031388325.1 Deinococcales bacterium | reverse complement strand
TACAGCATTCCGCAAGACATGCTGCTCGAGTAATGCAGGACTTTATTCTCGAGTATCCAGAGTTTTCAAATCTAAGCAAGCGCCAAGCCCTTAAACAACTTATTAACCATTACTTTAGTTAGGCTTTACCTAGCCATTGGTTTTAATTGTATGCTAATCCTATGATGATTTCAGGTTCGGGTACTAATTTGTATTCTCTTGTCACGGTTGGAACAAGCAACCGAGCATGGGAGTGGCAGGTTCATGGCTGTTCGTGGGAGACACGGGAGGCAGCGATGAACCTCCTGCCATTTTTAGGGGTTAGAGCATGAACTCCCCAATTCGAGTGCTGGTTGTGGACGACCACCCAATGGTCAGGGCGGGTTTAACCACGATGCTTAAGAACGCTTCGGGAATAGAATGTGTTGGCGAAGCCAGCAGTGGCAAACACGCCATCGAACTCACCGAGTCCTTAAAACCACAAGTCATTTTGATGGACTTAAAAATGCCCGGAATGGACGGCGCAACGGCGGCTGCCGCGATTCGCAGTACCAACCGCGATGTGCAAATTATCATGCTGACTGCTTTTTATGACCCTAATCTGGTACAGAACGCGATGCAAGCAGGGGCGATTGGTTATTTACTTAAAACCTCTGGGGCTGCTGAAATTCTTGAGGCAATTCGCAATGCAGTCTTGCGTCGGCGCACACTTGCTCCTGAAGCCACCGAAGCCCTGATTCAAGCCGTACAAAACGATGGCATTGGCGAGGACTTAACGGCTCGAGAACGCGAGGTACTACAACACATGGCACTTGGTAAAAGTAACCAAGATATTGCTGACGAGATTAAAGTGGCATTGCCGACCGTTAAATTCCATGCCAATAATATTTTTTCCAAACTTGGCGCAAAAAGTCGTTCGGAAGCGATTCACTTAGCCTATAAGTACAGGCTGCTCGAGAAACTATAAGCGTAGCTTGTACACACCGCCACCTATGAGCGCACAGTTTTTGGTTTTTTTGAAGAGTAAAATCTTTGACCTAAAAATAGCCAAATTATTTTGGCAGTAAAAAAGCGCAGCCATTGGCTGCGCTTTTTATTGGTTTTTTATGCGTCTTTGTCTTTAGCGCCACCAAATAAACCGCCCAAGAGGTTCTTTGCGCCCTCGAGTGCGCCGCCCACGGCATCCGAGACACCTTTGGCAACATCTTCGGCTACGTCTTTGACCGTTTCAAAGGCATTTTCGGCAAATTCTTTGGCTTGTTCTGGCGCATCGCCCAAGAGTTCCTTGGCTTTTGCGGCGGCATCGGCTGCCATATCTTTGCCCTGCTCGAGCGCATCGCCAGCCATATCGGCGGCTTTTGTACCCATGTCCTCGGCGGCTTTACTAGCCCCTTCTAAACCAGCTTGGGCTTGACCAGCTACATCGGCTGCTACATTCTTGGCTGTTCCAGCCGCCGCTTTTGCTTGGTCAGTTACGTCTGCAACCACATTCTTGACTTCTTCCATAGTATTTCTCCTTCTTAGGGTAAACCCGCGCTTATTGTACGCGTTAATTGTCTGATAAGTTTCAGATTATTATTTTCGTTCAACCCGAGGTATTCTACGCGTTCTGTGTCTGATAAGTTTCAACTCCCGATCAAAGAAATTTTCTCCGAGCTTACTTTGCATCTCGAAACAAGCTCTATAATTATTGTAGAAGCCCCTCCTGGTGCAGGAAAATCTACGCTCCTACCACTTTTTTTACTCGAGAAAATGCAAAAAATTATCATGCTCGAGCCTCGGCGCTTGGCTGCTCGGAGTGTCGCTACCCGCATGGCAAGTTTAATTGGTCAAGCTGTCGGGCAACGCATTGGCTATTCGGTGCGTTTTGAAAAAGTCATCTCGAGCCAGACCCAACTTGAGGTGCTAACTGAAGGGCTTTTAACCCGCCGTTTGCAGGAAGACCCGACCTTAGATGGAATTGCCTGTATTATTTTTGATGAATTCCACGAACGCAGTATTCATGCTGACCTTGCGCTGGCACTGTGCCGCGAGATTCAGCGCGAAATCCGTCCAGACTTAAAAATTATTCTCATGAGCGCCACGCTCGACAGCCAAAATCTCTCGAGTGTACTGAATGCCCCAGTGATAAAAGCCGAAGGGCGTTCGTTTCCAATAGAAATTCGCTATGCTGCCCGTGAGTTTGAGACTCCGATTCCAAACCGAGTTGCCCAGAGTATTTTTCGCGCCCTCGAGTCTGAGGTTGGCGATATTCTGGCGTTTTTACCGGGGGCTGGAGAAATTTTGCGCTGTCTGGATTTACTGGATGGTTGTGAGGCAGTGGTGCTGCCGCTTTATGGTGAATTAAGTTTAGATGCCCAGACCCAAGCAATTTTGCCCGACCCGCAAGGCAGACGCAAAATTGTACTTGCCACCAGTATTGCCGAAACCAGCTTGACCATTGAAGGGGTCAGCATTGTGATTGATAGCGGTGTGGCTCGAGTGCCAAGGTTTGACCCACAAAGCAGTCTGACACGGCTCGAGACGGTGCGCGTCACTGTGGACGCAGCCACCCAACGGGCAGGACGTTCTGGGCGAACCCAAGCTGGAATTGTTTACCGCCTCTGGACGCAAAGCGGGCAAGCCAGTCTCGAGCGCCAACGTAAACCAGAAATTCTTGAATCCGACCTCGCGCCACTTTGTTTAGAACTAGCAGCTTGGGGTGCAGCCTCGCTTGAATGGGTCACACCACCAAACCCTGCGGCACTGGAGAAAGCTCGCGACCTCTTAACCCGCTTGGGCGCACTCGAG
>JANNEE010000443.1:0-3408 GCA_031388325.1 Deinococcales bacterium | reverse complement strand
CAGACCGAAACCGCCTCGGGCTTGGTCTTCTCGAGTAATTGGGCAAAGGTCGCATAGCCACCCACAGCCCACTCGATTTCGCGTTTTGCACGCAATTCTGGGTTGACTTCGACAAAGCCAATCAGCTTTGCCCCTGCTTTTTCATAGCCTCGGTAATGGGTGGCGGCAATGTTTCCAGCGCCGATAATCGCAACGTTAATGGTCATAAAAACATCGTAACATCAACAGAAGTTTCTTTGAAAATCTTGCCCGAAAGCTCGAGACGGTTTTTCCTCATTTGAAAACGCTAAAATACAGTCATGAATCGCCGTAACACGCGGCAACGCGAAACCATTTTGGCAGTGCTTCACAGCGCCGAAGGACCTTTAAGTATTCCAGATATTTACACCAGAGCCAAAGCCAACCTTGATTCGCTTGGGCTTGCTACGGTCTACCGTGCGGTCAACCGGATGCGTGACGACCAAGATATTCTCGAGGTCGAATTACCCGGTGAAGAAGCCCGTTTTGAAGTACGCCGCACCCATCATCATCATCATTTTCGTTGTCAGAGGTGTAATAAGGTTTTTGAACTTGATTTTTGCCCAGTTCATTTGCCCAGTGGTACGTTGCTGCCCAATGGATACCGAGTTTTGGAGCATCATTTAACTTTGTACGGCTTATGCCAAAGCTGTGACTCGAGCGCCGCATGAAACAGTTGATTTGGCTGCTGTTGTTCTTCTCGAGCAGTTTTGGGTTAGCCCAAGGCGAACCGCCACCCGCCATCAAAGGGGTAATTGAACGCCCTGCGGCGGTTGGCAGTGGTACGGATTTTGAAGTTCGGCTCGAGAATAAAAAATTGGTCAATGTTGTAGATGACCTTGGGGTGGGTAAACTTGGGGCTAGTGTCGAAGTCGTGGCACAGACTTTAAGCAGTGGGGCAGTGATTTATCGGTTGTCTCCTGGTGATAACGCCGCCTATGTCGAAGGGACAATCACGAAGATTCTCGAGACTCCCGCCGATACTCGAGAACCACAATTACTCGAGGCGCGGCTCAGCACTGGTAAATTGGTTCAAGTTCAAGATGATTCACGGCGCTTTAAGGTCGGGGATAATCTCGAGATTTTTCCGACGCTAGGACCCGAGAACGAATTTATTTTGTACGCCAATGACCATATACGCCGAGCGCCGCTCTTGTGGCTGGTGATTTTATTTGTGGCAATTGCGGCAATTGTTGGACGCGGCAAGGGAATTCGGGCAGTTTTGGCAATGGGCTTTTCTTTAGCCGTCATTTTATTTGCCATCGTGCCGGGCATCAGTAGTGGATTTAATCCTGTGCTGGTAGCAATTCTTGGTTCGACTGCAATTCTGGCAGCCAGTGTTTATTTTGTCCATGGTATCAATTGGACGGCGCACTCGAGTTTAATTGCAACCGTAATGGCAGCTATTATTACCTTGGTTCTTGCCAATCTTTTTGCTTCGCTGGCACACTTAACGGGTTTAGGAGCAGAAGAAGGGGCAATGATTTTGCAAATGAGTCAGCAAGCGGGGGTGAACGTCAATCTTCGCGCCCTTATTATTGCTGGAATCCTGATTGGCGCATTGGGCGCATTGGTGGACAGCACCGTGGCACAAGCTGCGGTGGTGCGTGAACTGAGTAACATCAACCCAAATTTAGGCTGGCAAAAACTCTACCAAAGTGGCATGAGCGTTGGTTTTGACCACATCGGCAGTTTAATCAACACACTGGTGCTGGCAAACCTTGGCTCGAGTTTACCGCTTTGGGTAGTCTTTACCCTCGGACAAATGAGTTTTCGGCAAGCCATTAACTTAGAGATGGTCGCCACCGAAATTATTCATGCCCTAATTGGCAGCATTGGGTTGATTCTGGCTGTGCCACTGGCAACGCTTTTGGCGGCTTGGCTTTTTGCGGGTGGGCGTTTTCCGGGGTCAGACAATGTTCATAGCCACACCCAAGTGCTTGTGCCGCAGACCCGTTCGGATGCGCTGGCAAGGGCGCTTGAAATGCCAATCGAAGAAACACGGCGCGCTAAACTTGACCCGAAGACACTGTTGGGCGAACCGCCAGAATAATCTTTACAAATTCCCACCTCAAAGTGTTTTAGACTAGCGTCATGCGTATCTTGGTCAACCTTGTTTTATTTTTTATCGTGGCAGCAGCTTTTGCTTGGTGGTTACGTCCTTATTGGGAACGTTGGAAACGACTTTATCAAGGGGCTAAAAATACTTTTAAGTTTGTGCGCCAAGTACGAGATGCGACTAAAAATGGTGGCTTTACGGTGCGTGGTGGCACAGACTTCTCGAGAACGGGACAAACCGACTTCTCGAGAACGGGGCAAACCAATTCTGCCAAAAACCCCAAGACTGTCGATGTGACTCCAAAAATGACGGTTAAAGTTGGCTGCCCAGTCTGCAAAGAAATGCTTTCCGAAGCCCAACTTGAGGCAATGCGTTCGGGTGGGGTGCGTTGCCCAGCCATGATTCAAAAAGGGGCTAATTGCCCGTATTTCGGGCGGACACTGAATTAGACAGGTGCAACGTTTAACACCAACTTTTCGAGCATGGTTTATCTTACCGCACTAAGCTGCGTATAATTTATAGATGCAACTCGAGGAATACACCTTAAAAATAAGTAAACGCGAAGATTGGAATGTCTGGGAAGCGCAACTGCTCGAGTTTTATGCGCTGATTGCCACGGGCGAATCTGAAGCGGAGGCTCGAGCCGAATTGCAACGGCTGTACGATGAACGCCTGATTTACCACACTGCCATTGGTAAACCACTGCCTGTACCCGGTGAACCCGCCGAGGAGATGTTCTCGAGTACAAATCGTATAGATGCCCAAGCTGCCCTGTCCAGAGATTTTTTTCAGAAGGTACTGCATCTTGATTACGACAATGTATTCTTAAACGATACAACCACCTTAGAAGAATTTGGGGACTTAAGCGCCATTCGCAACCGCGCCTTTTCGATATACGATGTAGATATTGGACTCGAAGCAGAACGACCACTCTGGACTATTCTCGAGTTGATTCGTGCTAAAAGCCGTTAAGGAGTTAATATGTCAATTAAAAAAGATGATGTGGTCAGTTTAGAGTACCGTTTGCATGTCGAAGAAAACATTGTGGATCAATACATCCTTCGGCAACTTTCGGCAAAAGATCAGCACACATCATGAAACGCGAAAGGAAGAGTTATCGAAATTCAGCCGCAAGCACCAGATCAACTTTATGGCACTGGACACTGATGAGGATTATGTACCCAAACTGCTGAGGTTATTTAAAGTGAGAAACAGGTCATTGAAAATAACGTAAGTAAGCTGAAAGTCCCGTAGGGACGGAATTTTGGTAGTAGCAACAGGATTAATAAATTGAAATGACAGTCCCGTAGGGACGAAATTTTGGTAGAAGT
>JANNEE010000442.1:0-4593 GCA_031388325.1 Deinococcales bacterium | reverse complement strand
TAAAGGGTTGGGGGGCATATGATTCTGACCTATATTATTTTGGCAGTCTTGCTTTGCGCTGCAACGCTATTAGCCCAAGGCAGCGCTCGGCGTTTAATGGTGGCTGGAGCGATTGGGGCGTTAATTGTTTTTTTTGTGCATCCTTTAGCGCAATTAACAGGGGCGTACTCGAGACATTTAGTTGCGCCTACACCATTTGGATTTTCTTTTGTCGAACCACAATTTTGGCTTATTTTTATTGTGGCAGTAGCGGTGCTGGTCACGGTTTTTGCTAAAGAACCCAACGCCAAAGTTACTGGAATTACAGGGATGGCGGCTGGTTTTACAGTGTTGGTTTTACTTTGGGCATTTTATAATTCGAGTCAAAGCGTGGTCGGTGTCAGTAGCATACCGTGGGTTCTCGAGACCTTAATTCCAATTTTTTTTGCTGCGGTTGGTTTTGTGGTTTCTCGGATGATGCTCAAACCCAAACAACTGATTTATGGCTATGTGATTTCTGCTCTGGTGATGTTAGGCATTGGTTTTTATACCTTCTCGAGTGCCGCACCGATTACTTTTGATGCGCTTCGCAATTATTACCGTGTGGTGGTTAAGATAACCCCAGAGCAAGAAAATTTGGTGATCAAGGACTGGACTGCCGACCTAGAATTTAACAATAAAGAACGGACACGGATTAACGCCGAATGGGTGGCATCTGAAAAAGCCATTGCCGATGCGGAAACCGCCAAAATAAAAGCCCAAGAAGTCCGCAAAAATAGCCAAAGTCTGGGCGGACAAACCCTTGAATTTGCCCAGAATGCCGAACGTGAAGCTGGGCGCTCGGTGCGTGATGCGTACAGCAAACGCGAATTTTTGCAAAAACAACGGATTGATTACGGCTTAACTTCTGCCACCCTCGAGCCACTAAGCACAATCAGCAATACCTTTGAGATGCCCAAAGGCTACAGCATTGGGCGTGATGCTGGCGAAGCCAATGCGAGGCGGGTCTTTCCAACTCGAGCCGCTTATGGTTTTGGCACACTGGCACTGTTTGGAATTCTGATGTTGCTTGGTGGTGCAGCCCTTTTTTGGCGCGGCATGGCTGCACTCGAGCCACGGGACTTGGCATCTGGGGCGTTACTGGGCGTGATTATCGCTATTCTTGGCTTTGGCTTTAACGCCGTAGAATTCGACCTCGGGCGTTTTATCAAAGGTTTTCCGTTTATCGAAGACTTTGGACGCAGAGCCGTTCCACCAGACTGGAACGCAATTTTATCTGAAGGGCTAAAAGCCATGACGATCACTATTGCCACCGCCATGATTGGCACTGTTCTGGCGGCAATACTGGCATTGCCCTCGAGTTTCTTAGCGGCTCGCAATTTGACCGAAAAAAGCTGGTGGGGACGCATCGTCTACCCACTCATGCGCGGCTTTTATAACCTTGACCGTGGGGTAGATACTCTAATTTTGGCGCTGGTCTTTGTTTCGGCGGTGGGGCTAGGACCACTGGCTGGGGTACTGGCGATGGGCATTCACAGCATGGCAGATTTAGGCAAGTTGTATTCCGAAGCCATCGAAAATGCCGAACGCGGACCGATTGAAGCGCTCGAGGCATCTGGAGCGCCCGGCACAAGCATTATTCGTTGGGGTGTACTGCCGCAAGTGCTGCCACTTTTTGTCTCGTATACGCTCTACCGCTTTGAAATCAATTTCCGAGTTTCGATTATTCTTGGTTTTGTTGGGGCGGGCGGGGTGGGGTTCTTAATTCAAGAAACGATGCGAAGCGGCAAGTACAACCAAATGATTATTCTGGTGGGCTTGGTGGTCTTAATGGTCAATGTACTGGATTTTATCAGTGCCAACGTCCGCCGCCGTTTGGTCGGATAGACAGCAAAAAAGCGCGGCTGTTGCCGCGCTTTTTTTATTTGATGATTTGTAACGCCCGCCCCACATGTTCAAAAGCATGAAGCGCCTTTTCGAGTTGTTCTTGGGTATGAGCGCCGTTGTAACTGGTGCGAATAATGCACTGGTCTTTTGGTACGGCTGGCGGCAAACTTGGGGTGGTAAAAATTTTAGCATCCCAAAGCCCGCGCCAAAAGCGAATCGCCATGTCTTGGTCGCCCGCCATGACTGGGATGATCGGGCTGTTAGAACCAAGTAAATCAAAACCAAGATTTAAGAGGTTAGAACGCATAAAATTGACGTTCTTCCACATGTTCTCACGGTGATGCGGTTCTGAACGCATAATCCGCAACGCCTCGAGCGCCGCCGCCACACTTGGGGCTGGCAAAGCTGCATTGAAAATAAATGGACGACCTGTGTGCTTGATAAAGTCAACAATATCGCGGTCTCCAGCCACAAATCCACCAACCGAAGCAAAAGACTTAGAGAATGTTCCGACCACCAAATCCACTTGGTCTTCGATTCCAAAATGAACATGCGCCCCTTCACCGCGAGGTCCAAGAACCCCGTGGGCGTGGGCATCATCGCAAATCACTCGAGCGCCATACTTTTTAGCCACGGCTGCCACTTCATCCACTGTGCCAATATGCCCAGACATGCTAAAAATACCTTCGGTGTAAACCAAACGCCCGCCGGGTTTACCGACATCGGCAGCCAACATCCGCTCTAAATCGGCAGCATCGTTGTGCTTGAAGCGTTTTAAGTTATCCCATGCCCAACTTAAACGCGCTCCATCTATTAAACTGGCATGGTTTTCGCGGTCAAAATACACCAAGTCATGCCGAGCCGCCAGTGCCACCACACTGGTGGCACATGCCAGAAATCCAGCCCCAAAAATAATTGTGGCTTCCTTACCAAGAAATTCGGCAAGTTCTCGTTCAAAAATCTCATGAATCTCGAGCGTACCAGTTAAGAACCTCGAGCCGGTGCAACTTGTGCCGTATTGGTCAATCGCTTTTTTACTGGCTTCGCGGATGCGTGGGTCTTGGGTTAGTCCAAGGTAATCATTGCTGCCGGTTAGCACATATTCTTCGCCCTCGACGATAACACTGCCGCCACCGTGTTTTTGAATCGCTTTGAAATACGGGTATAAACCCATAGCGATAGCTTCATCGGCTCGGTTGTATTTACGTGCTTTCTCGAAAGCGTCCACCATTTGTGTTGCTGTTTGCGTCATGAATCCCCCTAAATCTGGTTACTCGAGCGGTTTGGCTGTTCGAGCGAGTAGTATAAAGTATCACGGTTAAGGTACTCAAAATTAGGGTTATCTTGCACTCGAAGCGTAGCGTCAGCTTCCACTGGCAGAGTAGCATCCGCTTGCACTCGGGCTTAACGGGTATTCCAGAACCGAACAATCAACCAAGCCGCGATTGCAACAACCGCTAAGCCAAAAATAATAGCAACCACCACAATTGCCCCACGAAAAACCGCCAAAAGAATCTCGAGGACTCGAGTTTGCGCCCACATACTGCGTGCTAAATTACTTTCTGACCATAAAATAAAGCCAAGTGTACCCAGCAGTAACACACCGAAAATAGCTGCGCCAATACCCGCCGCGAACCAACCAATTGCACCGCCAACAGCCGCGTAAATCATCATCATTGGCAAACGCCAAGTTCGGCTGATGGCATAGGCTCGTTTGGGAATGGCGGTTCGAGTATCGTGCAGCCACCAAGCAAGTTTGGTTGCTACTGTAGCCTTTTGATTGTTACCAAGGCGCTGTATCCCAACATCTTGTTTGGCTCGAGCTGCGCTGCGCTGGCTTTCTGTCCAGACCGCTTCGGAGGTCATTGGACTCGCAACTCGAGCAAAAAGTGCCAATTGGGTTTGACAAGACTCGGCACTTTTGGTAAACGCCTCACCGTTTTGTTGCGGCAGGCTAAGAAGCTGCTTAATCAGCACCAAAGGCAGCCCTGACTCGAGACTTGAGACTTTTTCAGCCCAAGTCTTGCCTACTGCTCCGAGACTCTGCTCGAGACGCTTTTCTATGGCTTGCAGCGTTTCAGATTGAGAAGGCATGGGCAAGTTTAACAAAGAATTACGAACCCACCACTGAATTAAGAAAAAACTGGTGTAAACGCGGGTCATTGGTCAGTTCAGGATGAAAACTCGAGACCAAAAGCCTATCTTTTCGTGCCAAGACAATCTGATGCTCAAATTCTGCCAACACTTCCACGCCCTCGCCGACTGACTCGAGAATTGGCGCTCGAATAAAAAGCGCTGGGAATGGAGACTCGAGACCCTTCACTTCTAGGGAGGTTTGGAAACTATCCACTTGTCGCCCAAAAGCATTACGCTTGACCCGCATCTCGAGTAAACCCAGCTTTGGCTGTTCAGAACCAACAATCTCGGAGGCAAGCAAAATTGCCCCCGCACAAGTTGCAAAAATCGCCCCACCGTTCTTGTAATATGCTGTCAGTGCTTCGATAAACCCGTAATGCACCATCAGTTTACCAATGGTGGTACTTTCGCCGCCCGGAAAAACAATTCCATCTAAGCCCTCGAGATGCTTAGGAAGGCGCACTTCTGTGACTGTGCAACCCAGACCCTCGAGCATAATTCGATGCTCACGAAATGCGCCTTGTAAGGCTAAAACACCAATTTTCATTTTACTCTCCATAAAAACAGGGCGAGGCATGCCTCGCCCCTACG
>JANNEE010000316.1:0-4669 GCA_031388325.1 Deinococcales bacterium | reverse complement strand
TGATTTACAAGAAGGGGTGACGGCTTTTCTCGAGAAGCGCAGTCCAAAGTGGAAATAGTTAAAATCTGACCATCATCACTGACCATCATCACATTGGGAGTATCTGACCATCATCAGATTGGGAGTGCCTGACCGAAACCTGACAAGGTTTATATCAAATGCTAGAGTAACGGGAGTTGCTCGAATCTCGAGCCAGTACAAACTCGAGGAGTCTCGAGCCTAAAAGGAGTACACATGAAAAAAATAGCTATTCTAGGTGCATTTGGTGTGATTGCTGCCGCAACTTCATGGGCGCAACAAACCCCCGCCGATGTGGTCAAAGCCCAATGTGCCAAAGCAAGTACCGTGGCTGAATTCTGGCATGGTTTCCGTGATGCGGTTCAGCAAAATGTTTTGAACGCCTTGGCTGCCGAGTTCAACAAAAGCGCAGGCGAAACTTGTGTGCTGCCAATTCCCCAAGGTGGTTATGGCGATTTGTCCACCAAAATTAAAGCCGGTTTTGCGGCTGGTAAAGTCCCCGCAATGGCGCAGGCTTTTGAAAATAACATTGCCTTGTACCTCGAGGCAGATAAACTGACCGACCTAAAAACCGTGGGTGTACGAACCCAATACTTGCAAAAACGCTTTATCGAAGCCGCCACTTTTAAGGGCGTGTTGTACGGAATGCCGTTTAACAAAAGTATTCAACTGATGTATAGCAACAAAGACTTGTTGAAAAAATACAATGCCAAAGTCCCCGCTACCCTTGCAGAATTCACCCAAACTGTGCGTGATATTTCAAGGGCGCAAAATGCCCCTGCCTTCTGGTTTCAACCCACCGCCAGCACCTTCGCCCCAATTTTCTTAACATTAGGTGGGCAATACGAAGAAAATGGCAAAGTTAAACTCAACAGCCCGATAGCGGTTAAAGCCCTACAATGGTTTTTAGACCTGACAGCCGAAAAAGCCGCCCGCCCAATCACCTCTGGTTTTATCAACAGCCAACTGAACGACACCTTTGGTTTTGCGCTTGATACCAGCGCTGGAATGCCATTTTATAAGAGTGCCGCCAAATTTAACCTTGGGATTGATACCCTACCCGGAGCAAAACGCGGCGTACCCGGCACAGCCCTCATCCAAGGTACAAACCTGGTTATTTTTAATGATGCAACCAAAGCCCAACAAGCCGTAGCTGGTAAATTTATGAACTTTGCGGTTCAAGCCCGAAATAGTGCGATTTTTGCCACCCAAACAGGCTATGTACCCTCGAGTGACTTGGCTTCTGAAACCACTGAGTACAAGAATTTTGTCAAAGCCAACCCAGACTTTAACAATGTGATTAAGCAAGCCCGTTTTGCCAATTATGAACCACGTATTTCTGATTGGGAAGCGATTCGTTTTAATATCCTCGAGGCTGCTATCAAAGAAGCTGTGGCAGGTAAAATCAGTGCCAAAGATGGACTCGATAAAGCCCAAAAACAAGCCGAGGATTTACTTTCTGGACGCACCAAGTAAGCAGTTTGGTTAAACCGTCACAAAGGCTTTGGAACATTTCCAAAGCCTTTGTTGCATTGCAGACATCTTTAGACCACAAATGGGCTTAGAATAGCTGGTATGTCAACTCTTGAACGCCCAACTGTGCTGATTGATCGTTTTGGGCGAATCATTCGTGATTTACGCATTTCTGTTACACCGCGTTGCAATTTTCACTGTGCTTACTGCGACCCCTTAACTGATGCTCACCCCGAACCTCGAGGCGGATTAAGTGTCCAAGACGTGGACAATTTTGTTCGAGCCTCGGCTTTACTGGGTTTAGATGCGGCTCGGTTTACGGGTGGCGAACCGCTTTTACGCAAAGAACTGCCGCAGATGATGGACAATGCCCGAGCCACCCCCGGGGTCAAAGACATTGCCATGACCACCAACGGCACAATGTTCAGGCGGCGACACAAAGAATTACTCGAGGCTGGCTTAAATCGGGTCAACATTTCGATAGACGCGCTTAATCCAAGTATTTTTAGGCAAGCCACAGGCGGCGGCGATGTCAAACAAGTGCTTGATGCCATAGACCTTGCTTTAGAATTAAATCTGCACCCAGTCAAACTCAACGCTGTTTCGATGCGCGGCATTAACGACACCGAACTGCTGGACTTGGCTGCCTTATCACTCGAGCAACCTTTGCATGTGCGGTTTATCGAATACATGCACCTCAATAATTCGGATTTGGAAAGCTATAACAGTGCTTTTTTGGCTGGAGCAACTGTTAAAGCCGTAATAGAAGAAGTCTACGGGGTGCTAGAAGTTGTCCCTACCGACCCAAGCAGCCCATCTCGAGTCTATAAAATCCCCAACAGCCAAGGCACACTTGGTTTTATCAACCCGATTTCTGAACCTTTTTGTGGGGCTTGCTCGAGAATGCGTTTAACCGCCGACCGCAGAGTTCGTCCGTGTTTACTGACCGACCGAGAACTTGATGCCAATGCCGCTTTTGAAAGCTCGAACCCCATCGAAGCCCTGATAGATGTGTTACTCGAGGCAGCCCATCAAAAAGATCGCATGGGTGATTTACTACCGCAAATTCGGGAACGCACCATGGTTGCCATTGGTGGCTAAACAAGTCCTGCCATTGGTGGTTATGCCAAAGGTTCATTGCCTTTTATGCTGATTATAAAGTCAAAACCACCTCCGTCTCGAGCGCCAAATACATCACGCGAACATCAAAAGCCTCGAGTGGCAGAGAATCTAATAGCAAAGCTGAATGGGTCACACCACAAGTAACACAACTTGGGCGCAACTGCGGCAGTAACTGGTCATAAAAACCACCGCCGTAACCCAAGCGCCCACCAGCCTTTGTGAACGCCAAGCCCGGCACAAGTGCCACGTCTACTAAACTCGGCTCGAGAACAGGTGCAGTTAAAGGTGGCTCGAGAATACCATAGCGATTTGGCACAGTCGCCAGTGCAAAATCATGCAAAGTTAAAACACCTGTTCTTTGTACTCGAGTGGTCAAAAAACGAATTTGTGGCAGGAGCAATGGCAAGGCATCCAAGGAAATTTCAGAACCAAAAGCCTTGTACGCCAAAACCGTGCTTACTTGCAACTCCTCGAGCCACGCAGCCAGCCCAAGGCAAACCGCCTCTGAGACATCGGGCAGCCCAGCGCGTTTACGTTTTTGCTCGAGCCGAAGCTGATGTTTGGACATGACAAATGATACAAGTTTAATAGCCAACGCCGTGAATCTCGAGACAACAAGAATTTTGGTACAATCAGCCATGCAGGGTATTCTCGAGAAAGCCAACAGCACCAAGCACCAAGCCATGAGTCTCGAGGCAAGATGATTTTATATCAAGACCTTGATTTGAAAATTCCGTCCGAGTCCGAAGATTATAGGATTTGTTCTGATTTTGTGGTTGAAAGAGTAGAAAAAATCATGCTGTTGACAATGGACTCTGGGCGCAATAAAATTTTGATTAACACCAATCTTAAACTTGGCATTCCAATGGAAAATGTCAATAAAATCGCGGGACTTTAATGATGATGGGTGTGATGGAAGTCGTGGGTTTCAAGGCATATGACCTTAAATACATTGCCGAAACGGACATCAGCTTGAACCTAGCCTTGGGAAGTGGGCAATTACAAATTCGGGACATTCACTACGTCGGTTTGCAGCACCGTAACGTCTGGGAATTTTGTCAGATGCTTGATAAAAAATTTATGGCAAGCAAAAAAGGCTTTGCTGAATGGCAAAAATACGCCAAGCAATTTGAATGGATAAAAACATGAACCGTTTAGATTTACGCTGCGGCGATGCTATAGAGTTAATGCAGCAACTCGAGGACAACAGCATAGATGTGGTGATTGCCGACCCGCCGTATAACCTTGGCAAAAATTACGGCAATAATCTTGACTCCAAAGGCTTTGAGGATTATCTCGAGTTCTCACTGAATTGGTTAGGTGAAGCCAAGCGGGTCTTAAAACCAACAGGCACAATCTATGTTTTTATGGGCGTAAGATTTATCTCCTATATTTACAAAATACTCGAGACCGACCTCAAATTACACTTCAACAGTTGGATTGTTTGGCATTACACCCAAGGAATTGGCAAAACCCGTGGGTTCTCACCACGCCACGATGATATTTTGATGTTCACCAAATCCGAGCAATTTAATTTCAACTTGGACTCGGTGCGAATCCCACAAAAATACTACCGAGAACGCAATAACATGCGCGGCGCTAATCCGGGGGATGTTTGGGAATTTTCGCATGTACACTACTGCAACGAAAACCGCCAAGACCACCCAACCCAAAAACCAGAGGGTTTAATCGAGCGCCTGATTCTTGCCTCGAGCAGTGTTGATGACACCATCCTTGACCCATTTTTTGGCAGTGGCACAACTCCACGGGTCTGTCAGCAACTAGGGCGTAGCTTTATTGGTTTTGAAATCAATCCAGCTTATCTAACCATGACCGAGCAACGCCTACAAAAAGAATTTACAGGTTTTGACAGCGTAGACCCACGCATGGAACGAATCCCCAACGACTTACGCGACCCAGATTTACGCAGCAACTACTTGAAGAACCATTTGCATTGGTTCTTGCAGAATCACGAAGGTTCGCTTGATATAT
Source organism: Deinococcales bacterium (assembly GCA_031388325.1). GTDB lineage: Bacteria > Deinococcota > Deinococci > Deinococcales > JAAFIG01 > JAAFIG01. Next base: position 64 of record JANNEE010000316.1, on the reverse strand, counting down.
TCAGAAGGCAACTCAAAGAAAAATACGGTGATGAACTCGAGACGACAAAAACCAAGAATTCACA
>JANNEE010000306.1:0-1533 GCA_031388325.1 Deinococcales bacterium | reverse complement strand
GTAAACGAATCTTAGACATGGCTGCAAGTCTGGGGGAATGGCATGAGTGTCTGGTTAGAGATGCCGATGCGAAACTGGTTAGAGATGCCGATAGCTGACAATTCATTGCCTTAAAGTTAAACTGCTTCATGCCTCGCTCCCCTGCCGAACGAATCCCTCTTGGCGGCTCGAGTGGAATGGAACGCCGTAGCCATGCACTGCGTCTGTATTTGGCAGATTTACACAGCAGTCTCGAGACGGGTCTAGGGCGTGATTTAGCTCCTGTACGTTTATTGGTGTTGTCGGAAGCCGATTGGCGCAGTGCCAGTCCTTATCCTTATGGTTTTACTTTTTTTAGGCGCTTAAAGGATGCTTCTGGTGTGATTTTTGCCCCTGCCAACTACCCCGCAAATTTACTCTGGGTCTTTAAGTCACTGCTGGTAAAGGGCGAAAGTAAACCAAAAACCAGTCTCGAGATGTTCTTAGATTTAACCCTTGGTCATGAACTTGGTCATGCAGTCGCCGATCAAATTGGTTTGCGAACCCATGTAAAATGGCTTGATGAATTCTTAGCCACCTACTTGTACTTGGTAGCACTCAAAAACACCATGCCAGAAGCCCTTGAAGCTGCCCTCGAGTGGGGACGGGTGCTGAGTGGTACAAACCTTGAGTGTGCCTTAGCGGACATGGTACTGCTCAAACCCAGTGGGGCAAGAAGCCAAAAACGCCGTGTCGCTAAACAAGCTGACACCACCGTGCCACGTCATGACCTTGGTGCATTTGAGTACCCGTTGGTGCGTTTACCACTGGCTAATCAAGCGTGGTACCAAGCCAGATTTACGCTTTTTGCTGCCGAACTGCTCGAGTCTCATGGTTTTGATTTTATCAAAGCTGCCTTAGAGGTACTGCCCAAAGCCAAAGGCAGAGGCGCAATTGCTAAAGCCTTGGTGCGTCTCGAGCCAAGTTTTAAGGCATGGTTTGCTTCGTTTGGAGCGTAAGAGGCAAGAGAAAAAACCACACTTTCGCCTTTCCTCTTGCCTTTACTCCCCTCGAATGCGAGAATACATACATGAATCACAACAGCGAACTTGCCGTGGATATGCGCGTTATTCGTAAACAATTTCCGCTTGTTTTGGCAAATGACAATGTGTCTTTTGATGTGCGTTGGGGCGAAGTTAAAGCCTTGGTTGGCGAAAACGGCGCGGGTAAAAGTACCCTGATGAAAATTTTGTACGGGATGCAGTCGCCAGACAGTGGTGAGATTATGATTGATGGAAAAACCGTGGTCTTGCGTAATCCCAACGATGCAATTAACGCTGGAATCGGCATGGTGCATCAGCATTTTATGTTGGTAGAGCCGCTTTCTGTGACCGAGAATATTATTCTTGGTCTCGAGCCGGGGTCTAAGTTTAGTGTGGATTTTGTAGCGGCACGTTCAAGGGTGGATAAGCTGATTAAACAATTTAATTTTGAACTCTCGCCCGATGATTTAATCGAAGAGTTACCTGTGGGTTTACAACAAAAAGTTGAGATTCTAAAAATGCTTTACCGTGA
>JANNEE010000298.1:0-2201 GCA_031388325.1 Deinococcales bacterium | reverse complement strand
CCCAACGGCGGCTGATTTAGATACTGTTGCGCCGAACCAGCCCGTGTTTATTCGCTCGAGAGACGGACATAGCGCTTGGGTCAACACCAAAGCCCTCGAGTTGGCAAATGTTCATGCGGGAACACCAGACCCAGCAGGTGGACGAATTGTGCGCGACGCACACGGACACCCAACGGGAATGCTGCTCGAGCCAAACGCCATTTTGGGCGGCTTCAAGCACCAACCAACCGGTGCGGTGTAACAAGGCTGGTTGTGTACCAAGTCGCGCCAAGACCTTTTCAAAATGCTGCCCGTCGAGCCAACGGTCATCATCGTCGAGTAAATGCAGCACTTCGGCTTGTGCCAATTGAACGGCGGTATTACGGGCATCCACTTGTCCAGTCCCAGCATTGGGATAGGCTTTGACTCGAGGGTCGGTTAAGTTCTGTACCGCTTCTAAACCAGAGCCGTCACCATCGTCTATAACCAGCATTTCCCAGTCTTGCAGGGTCTGTTGTTGCACATTGTTAATCGTGCGAAGCAATAAATCCACGCGATTGCGGGTTGGGGTGATTAAACTGATTTTTGGCTGCATACCCCAGACTCGAGCAGAAATGTCAGCTTTTGGTCAGGTACAACACAATGATTGGTCAGGTGAAATCACCACATTTGGTCAGGTGCGAAATTCAAGCGTAAGATAAAGGTTGTGTTGACCGTCATCAGCGTCAAATTTGGCTCGAGCCAATGGATAGAAAAAAATCTTCAATTAAGCGCTGCCCTGAATCCCAATCTGGCGGTGCGCTGGCTGATTGTTAATAACGACAACGACCCCGATTTCCAACCCGCCAATACCGAAGTTCTACCCGCCGTAGCCAAACCACCAAGCTCGGATAAAGGCAGTCAGCACCACGCCCAAGCGATCATGAGCGCCTTAGCGTTGGTCAGGACTAGGTTTGTGTTAATCCTTGACCATGATTTTTATATTATTCGCCAGAATTGGATGCAAGCCGTTATGCAGCAGATGATAACTCGAGACCTGCATTTTTTTGGCTCGGTCTGGCATCCGAAATGGTCGTACCAGTACCGCTATTTTCCATCGGTACATTGCATGATGATTGACCTTAAGAAAGTACCACTTGGGGCGCTAAATTTTTTGCCAGACATGGATGGCAATAGGTTTGACAAATTAATCAGCCATCCTCGAGTACCAATTCCTGTTTGGCTGCGAACAGCCTTACAAGTCGGACAATTCCGTGACACCGCTTGGCGGGTTTACCAACAATTTCAAAATCAACCACATGAATGCCTGAAACCGCATTTTATGGCAAGCCCAAAACGATTTTTGCCCGATAGATTCAGTCTTATCCCCAAGAAAAAGGGCTACTTTACCCAGCAAAGTTTCTTAAAACCAATCTCGAGTTTTGCCTATGATAACGCTTGGGAAGAGTTTTTTTGGCAAGACCAACCTTTTGCGCTGCATTTACGCCGTGTTGGACGCAGCCCTAGCATGGATGAATACTCGGAGCTAGGTCGTGTTCTCGAGCAGACACTTCCCTGACAAAATCCAAGTTGACTGGTCGTTTATGCAGACCCTTGAGCTTACGGTGATTGGCGCTGGTTATGTCGGGCTTTCAACCGCTTTGGCGCTGGCAATGGCTGGACACCGAGTTCATGTCTATGAGCGCAACCTTGAACGGTTGGAAGCGTTGCAGCGTCAACAGATTCCATTTGCCGAACCTCTGCTCGAGACAGTTCTGCACAGCTTGCAAGACCAAATTTTTTTTACCGCCGACTTGGGCTTGGCGGTTCAAGCCTCGAGCATCGTGATGATTGCCGTCGGTACGCCACCCACCCCCGCCCAAGGTGTGGATTTAAGCCAAGTCTTTGATGCTGTGCAGCAACTCGCGCCATTTTTGAACCAAATCCCTCGGGTGATTGTTCTAAAATCCACTGTGCCAGTCGGAACGAGTGAGGAAATCACGGCTACTTTGGTCAATCTTGCACCCGATTCAGTTTTTTCAGTTGCCAGTAACCCAGAATTTCTGCGTCAAGGTCGGGCTTTGCGCGATGCTGTTTTTCCAGATCGAATTGTCTTTGGCACAAACCAAACTTGGGCGCTCGAGCAGTTAGAAATTTTATACGCACCAATCATTCATTCTACCTTGGCAGTGCCGCCTGAACTCGAGCCTTTTCGTCCGATGCAACCAATTCCAGTGCTTCAA
>JANNEE010000244.1:0-25661 GCA_031388325.1 Deinococcales bacterium | reverse complement strand
GCCTTTTTTGTATTTTCGATTTTAAGTGAGGTCTATTATGGAACTGTCCGAAAATAAAATCCGTGAATGGCTGGGCGATGACAAGCATCGCCCCTACGAAAAAACATTGTCCTGTAGGGGCGAACCTTGTGTTCGCCCTGTGAGAAAAAAATCTATGGTTAGCCAAACGCGAGTAAACAAAAAAATAACTTTTTCTGTGCCTTGGTTTGCTCTTGGCTTTACCATAACCATTGGGCTGGGCTTTGTTTGGGCTTTGCTGGCATTGCCTGTTATTTGGTCTGGAAGTGGCAATCTTCAGACTCGAGTGGCACAAGGGCTACCGCTTAGTCGTATTGCGGTTGGTTTGGTCAATGGTTTTCGGTTTCGCTTTCTTGCCACTGCCGATGACCAAGTGTATTTAGGCAGGGCTGGTTGGCTTTATCTTAATCAAGAACTTCATATGCCTGTTGATGCCGAAAATGCCATGCAGACTCGGGCGAAAGCTGTAATTGCTTTAGCCGATGCCCTTAAAATTCGGGGAGTGCATTTACTGCTGGCGGTTGTGCCAAATAAAGCCCGGATTCATCCAAGCTATTTAAGGGGTGCAAAAATCCCACTTGAGGCTGGGTACACCCAATGGCTAAACTTGATGCAGGCGGGTGGTGTAGCCACAGTGGCACTGGACACAGCTTTATTAAAAGCGGCTCAAAACCAGTCGGTCTTTCTAAAAACCGATACCCATTGGAATACGGTTGGGGCAAAAGTTGCTGCCCAGACAATATCAGCCGCCTTGTCTGATTTTGGTCTGGCTCGAGCCGCGTTTATCACAACCCAAAAAACAAGAACAAAAGAACATACAGGTGATTTGATTCATTTAATGGGGCTTGAAGGTGTTTTTCCACCCTTTCGCCCAAACAGCGAGCTTGAAACCGTAGAACAAACCCAAAATACCAAGGTGGCAAATCAGGGTTTATTGGGTGTACCTCAAACCGAAGTAGTCTTGGTTGGGACTTCGTACTCTCTAAGAAGCAATTTTTCTGGGGTGCTTAAACAGGCTCTTGGGGCTGATGTCCTCAACCTTGCCAAAGAAGGCTCGGGGTTTGAGCGTAGCATGGCTGCTTTCTTAAAAGACCCAATTCTGCAAGAAGCCCCACCCAAAGTATTAATTTGGGAATTCAGTGAGCGATTTTTGTATTTACCAGTCAGTGGTCCATTACCTGTTATGCCATAAAGGAGGCTTATGAAAAATGTAGTATTGATGATGGTTGTTTTAGGTTGTGTAGCCACTGCTACCCCGCTTTATGCGCCAACTCCACCACCAGATTCGGCATTTGTGCGTTTAGTCAATGCAAGTACGATTGCAACAAAATTGGGCATTGGGCAAAAAGCAATGTCGTTTCAGTCCCAAGAAAGCAGTGCCTATCAGGTTTTCAAAGAAGGGGCGTATACCTTGTTTGGAGGGACAGCTACCACGGGGACAGCGATTAAACTCGAGGCTGGGAATTTTTACACCGTCATTTTATTGTCTGGAAAATGGTGGATTAACACTGACCGTACCAACTCGAGTTTAACCCAAGCCCGAATTGCTGTCTATAACACTTCGAGTTTAACGGTTTCGGTAAAAACAGCCGATGGCAAACTGGCACTTTGGGAAAAACTTGCAGCCAAGCAGTACCAAATGCGTCCCGTTAATGCGGTCAAAGTTCGCTTGGCTGTTTTTGTGGGCAGTAAGATATTGGCTTTACCTGAAACTGAACTCGAGCCAAACACGGCATACAGTATTTTTATTTTTGGAGATGCCAAAACCCAACAAGCGATTTGGCGGCGTAACCGCACGGAGGCTTTATGAAACGGAGCGTATTGATTTTGCTGCTTAGTGGATTGGCATTGGCTGGTTCTTTTGGTTTATTCCTCGAGACAGGTGTGACCCAAGGTAAAAATGGTTGGTTATTTCATATTGCCGAATTCGGGGCTTACACTGCCGAACAGCCCCAAGACATCGAAGATAAATTGCGCTTTATTGGTGCAACCAGCCAGTTACTGAAGAAAAAAGGAATAACATTGGTGGTCGCCCTCGTACCTGCAAAAATTCATTTGTACCAAGCACAGCTTCCCGACGACTTGCCGCTGACTGAAACGATGCAAAATCGCTATCAAAGGGCTATGAGTTCTTTACGCAGCAATGGCGTGATTGCCGTGGATTTACTGACACCCATGCGCCAAGGGCAGCTATCTAAAGACGAAGCAAATTTCTCGGTTTATCAAAAGCTCGATCATCATTTCTCGAGCCGTGGCGCTTTAATTGCCGCTAAAGCGGTGGCTGATAAGGTGCGTCAGGTAATTAAAATAGGCGACTTGCCAAAGGCAAAATTTAGTCTCAACGCTAAGCCCCAAGAATTTTATGAGGAATCCAGTCTGTTGCAGCGTTTACCTCAGATTGAGCGGAGTAAATACCCCAAAGAAGCCTTTATTCCCTATGAACTTGTTCGCGCCTCGGGTGGCTTACTGCAAACCTCAGACCCAGCCGTGGTTCTGGTTGGTTCTTCGGCTTCCAAAGGTGGGCGGATGTGGCCCTTTGAGTACGGTATTCCCTATTATTTAGGGGTTGAAGTTGCCAACGCCGCCCAAATTGGTCGTGGACCTTGGCTACCGCTCGAGGATTATTTAACCAACCCAATGTATCAGTTAAAACCACCCAAAGTGATTATTTGGCAACTCTGGGAGTCGTTTTTACTTGACGTGGACCAAGCCAATTTGCCAGAAGACTGGGCAGCCAAACTTGGTGCATTGATTGAAGATGGGAGTTCATTACCAAACCTGAATCTACCTAAGACCAACTCAACTGCCCAAGAAATCACGCTGCCCCCAGAGACACTACCCACAGATTCGCTTTTGCTCGAGGTCAGTAGCCCAAAGATGGAACGGATTAAACTCGAGGTGATTGGTCTAAAAAGTCGTTTGACAATGACTTTGCGCCTCGGTAATGTCGGTCAAAAATACCGACTAAAAGTTCCACTGGCGCTTCATGCAGATTCGCCCAAGATGGTGCGCTTACTAGCCGATTCAAAAAATCTTAAAGTTTACCGAGTGCAACGTTATGGGCTATCGCCAACCATGTTGGCTTTGCTCGAGCCAAAGGGGGTACAAAATTTATTGCAACGAACCGACCGGTTGCAGCTTCTTGGTTTTGCAGATTTAGAAGCCAATGGTATTCGTTGGGCAATGGGTTCGCAAACCAGTGTTCATTTTTGGAGCTTAAATGCAAAACCAATCAGGCTCGATTTAGATGTCTTTAATCCAATAGAAAACCAAGAAGTCAGATGGTTTTTGAACGACCAACCACTCGAGCTTTGGCAGGGCTTAAAAGCCGAGGAAATTCGCCAGCAGCAAATCATCTTGACCCCTCTGCGCGGCAAAAATACCTTGCGGATGCAGGTTAAATTTTTTAACGGGAGCGGCAGTGATTTTGCCAAAGGGGAGGCTCGAGGCTTATCGGTGATGTTTAATCGTTTTCAGTTGATATTCTAATATGATAGGCGCGAGGAATCTTGTTCATGTCGCAGCGCCAATTGACCAAAGTTATCGTTTACCGAGTTGTAATTGCATTGGCTGTGATGGCTTTGGCAATAATTGCTATTTGGTTTTTGACTCCCCGCTTTACTCGAGCCGCTCAAGCAGAGCAAGCCCTAGCCAGCTTAAAAATTAAACAGACTGCTCCTGGGGTTTGGCGTTGGCAACAAAGTCAAACCCCAATGCCACGCCGCCTCGAGTCTATACGCCGCGATGAAATTACCAATCATTATCAATCGGCTTTGAACGAAATTGGCTATGCGACACAGAGTAGCGATTCAAGCGGTTTAAGAACTTATTTTGAGGAATCAGCCCTTGAGGATGCTTTGCTGGCGGCTGGTTCGGTTTCGGCACAAGCCAATTGGGGGCATGATTTGCGTTTGCGGTTTTACGCCCCAGATGGGGCAACCGTGGCTTTTACCGATTCGGCTTGGGTTGGTTTTATCTGGCAAGATAATTTTGAAATTCGCTATCAAGTGATGGATGTGGTGATGCGTTTATCCGATGGCAATTGGCGAATCGTTCATTGGCGAATTTTGCAGCGTTCAATCCCAAAACTCGAGCGAAATTCGCTACTTGCCCCAAACGCTTTGTCTGGTTTGCGGGGGGTTAATTATGTTGGACGTTTGCACCCATTTGGGGCTTTTTGGGACAATTGGAATGCCGAAGATGTGCGCTCGAGTTTTCGTTTGGCAAAAGCCATTAAGTTGCCAGTGATTCGTTTTTTTATCCCCTATCCAACACCAGAGTCTGTTTATGTACACCTCCCCGAGATGCTAGCCATTGCCAAGAGTCTAGAAATTGGTTTAATGCCAACCTTACTAGATTCTTACACAGGCTATCGGCTCGAGGATTTACCAAATATACATGCTTCGATAGAACGGCTTTTACCGATGCTGCGCGATTTGAGCATTTTTGCCATAGACCTCAAAAACGAAGCCGAACGCGATGCCCCTAAAGCCTCTTGGCGTAATATCCGTGGGGTCTTGGGTTACTTAGCCATTTGGTTACAGCAAAAAACAAAAAAGCCAATCACGGCTGGTTTATCCGACCCAGACGCAATTTTAGCAGGCAGCTTAGATTTTGTGACCGTTCATCATTATGGTTCTTTGGCACAACTCGAGACTCGATTGATAGCCGCTAAAACAACTGGTAAACCTGTGCTTTTACAAGAATTTGGTTTTCATACCCAAATCAATAAACTCCCAGACCCACATACCGAAGCTGAACAAGCCGAGTTTTTTAGTAACATTTTAGCCCTTTGTCAGCAACAAGGCGTTGGATGGATGGCTTGGAATCTACATGATTTTACGGCGGGTTCTATGCCAAATAATCGTGTTGTAGAGAGATTTTTAGGCTTGGTTCGCGCCAACGGTTCGCTCAAGCCTTCGGTTTCGGTATTGCTTGGCAATCCGCTAGAAACAGCATCTTGGTTTGACCGTTTCTTAAAATTGCAGGCGTTACTAAGCCTGTGGTGGCTTGGTTTGGTTTTTGTGGCGTTGTGGCTTGGGAGTGATTTTATTAAACTTCAAGTGCTTAAAAAGTTAAAAAAGTAATGTATTTTAAGATACATAAAATCTGTAGGTTTTGACCAGTATTTGCAAAAAATGTGCTATGATTGTGCTAGCACCTTAAAAACGTTTACACCGAGCGAGAATAGCAAATTTTTTAAGTTCGGGTTTTTGGTTCTATAAGCACACTTGGAGGTATCTATGTTGACCCAGAGCGAGTTGTCAAAACTTCATCAGAACGATTCAGATGTACTGCATTCTGTCTTGAATCCAATTCCGAAAGAGGTGGCTTATTTCATTACAAACACATCGCAAAAAATACCATTTGAGTTTTTTTTGAACGCATTGCATACGAATGCAGCCATTCTAGATATGAGCGGAATGGTTGTTGCTACCAACCCAGCTTGGAAACGATTCAATAAAATGGGGCGAGATGCTATTTGTGTTGTTGGACAAAACTACTTTCAGTACCGCCTAAAAACCAGTGGTCAACACCCGATTCTTTCAGAGCAGTTTAGCCAAGGCTTAGAGCGAATTTTTGCTGGATACGCTGAATCTTTTTTACTTGAATTGCCGTTTATGAGTGCCAAAAAATCATCACATATCAGCATTCAGGCTAAACAAATGCTTTTTGAAGACCAGAGTTTTATCTTGGTTCAATTTGAGGATAAACTTCGTCAGATTTCGGTACGAAATCAGGCGGCTAAATACCAAAAAGACCTAGAGATGCTACTCGAGAACCTACCAGATATTATTGCCCGTTTTGACCATCAATATCGGTATTTATATATTACCCCTAGCTATGAATTATGGTCTGGTTTATGCAAAGACCAACTGCTTGGGCATACCTTTGCAGAAGTTGGTGTCTCAATCCGACTTGTAGACATTTGGCAAAAAGCAATAGATGATGTTTTTCAATGTGGCTTACCTCAAACCATCGAGTACGAGATGCGATACCATGGCAAAAAGTGTTACTTTGAATCAAGATTGATTCCAGAATTTAACGAAACTGAGCTGGTGCAGTCAGTTTTAACTTGTACTCGAGAAATCACTCAAAATAAATATGCCCAAACCATGCTCGAGGCTCGAGAACGGCGCTTTCGGGCTTTGATTGAACATAGTGCCGAAGCGATTGCCTTATTTGATGCAACTGGTAAAATCCTTTATTGCAGCCCCTCAACCAGCCATATTCTGGGTTTTTCACTTGATGAGTTTATTGGCTATGATTCAACTGAGTTTATTCATCCAGATGATGTTGCCACAGCGCGGCTTGCTTTTCGGCTTTCATTATCTCAACCAAGAATTGGCGTACCTACAGAAGTGCGGTTTTGTTGTCAGGATGGTTCTTGGCGTTGGATAGCGGGTACATTTACCAATTTATTAGATGACCCCGATGTCGAAGCGATTATTGCCAATTACCGAGATGTCAGCACGAATCACCAACAAGCCGAACTGATCCAAAAACGTGAGCAGCAATACCGAACTTTAATCGAGAATTTACCAAATGCACTGGTGGCACAAATTGACCTCGAGATGCGATTTTCAATTGTTGGTGGGACACTGCTTAAAAGTTGGAGCAAAGACAACCAAGATTTAGAAAAAGCAACCCTCGAAGAATACATTGCAGACAAATATCTTGAACCAGCCACTGCTTTGTACCAAAGAGCTTTTTTAGGGGAGCAAATTGAGGAAAAGTTTCAATACAATGACAAAATGGTGAAAATCAGTGTCATTCCAAATTTTGACCTTCACCAAAACATTATTGGGGCAACCACACTGTTATTTGATGTTACTGATATTTATGAGGCTCAGACCGCCCTATCCGCCAGTGAAGTCCGATTCCAAGCCGCTTTTGACCAAGCCGATATTGGCATGGCAGTCTTAGATATGAATGGAGATTGGCGACGGGTCAATAATGCTTTTGCGGTGATGCTTGGTTATTCGCCTCAGGAATTACAAAAACTGCCAATCTCGGCTATTTCGCATCCAAACGAGTATCACAATGACATTGAACGCGGGGTGAGATTGCTCGAGGAGGGTCAACTTCAATACGAAAAGTGTTTTAAGCACGCCAATGGAAGTACAGTCTGGGCAAGGGTGCATTTAGCGGTTGTTAATGACGGAAAAAATCAGTACATGTTTAAGCAAATTGGCAATATCACCGAAGAAAAAAAGCGTGAGTCACAAATACAGCAATTGAACCTTGAACTCGAGCAGCGTTTAGAGCGTATGAATGCCCTGCGTGAAATTGACAGTGCTTTGGTCTCGAGTTTGGATTTGTCTTTAACCTTGAATTTGGTGATTGAACAAATTCGTAAGCAGCTTGACGCACAGTCGGCGGCTATATTGTTGTATTACCCAGAGTCACTTAGTTTGCGCTATTTTGTCGGGCGGGGCTTTAAGACTCAGACCGTTAAAGCTTTTTCGGTTAGACTTGGATACCCCTTAGGTGGACTGGTTGGCTTGGATCGTCTTGCTATGGTCGTTCCAAATATCGCAGCTCGAGATATTCCGTTTGAATACCAAGATTTCTTACAAGCCGAAGGGGTTAATTCATATATTGGCTTACCGCTTTTAGCCAAAGGTGAACTGCTTGGAGTAATAGAAATTTATAATGGTTTGCCACTTGAGCCATCGGCTGAAATGATGGAATACTTGGGTATTTTAGCTGGTCAAGCAGCCTTAGCGATTGAAAATACCCGTGTTCTGCGAGCCTTGCAATACTCGAATACCGAACTGGCAATGGCATATGACGAAACGATTGAAGGCTGGTCGAGGGCGCTTGATTTACGTGACAAAGAAACCGAAGGACACAGCCGCCGAGTCACCGAGATGACCGTCCGTTTGGCTCGAGAAATGAACTTGCCCGAATCGGAAATTATCCATATGCGGCGTGGGGCTTTGCTGCATGACATTGGTAAAATGGGTGTGCCAGATGAAATTCTTTTGAAGCCGGGTAAATTGACCGATGAAGAATGGGTGATGATGCGTAAACATCCAGATTTTGCCCATGAATTGCTTGCCCCAATTGGTTTTTTAGGTCAAGCCCTAGATATTCCTTATGCACATCACGAAAAATGGGATGGAACAGGTTATCCACGCGGTTTGCGTGGACAACGAATACCGCTCTCGGCACGAATCTTTGCCATCGTGGATGTCTGGGATGCCTTAAAGTCAGACCGCCCGTACCGCAAGGGTTGGTCTAGTCGGCGAATTATTGATCATATTTTAGAGTCGTCTGGAACGCATTTTGACCCTAAAGTCGTCGAGGCTTTTCTAAAGTTACTCGCCAAAGAAGAAGATGTGTTTTTGTCTGATTTGGTAGATTATTCAGCCATGAGCCACTAAAAATTAGTGGCTCATGAGGTAAAAAGAAAATTTGCGGTTCTCAAGAATATCCAATTTTTGCTTCCTGACAATGGCTCATAACAGTTGGATTGATGTCAATAAAAGCGGTGTGATTTTTGCACACTGCATTTGCCGAAAATACGATATAGTGCTAGCACAAGCCAAGGCTTGTTCAATTTATCAATGTTCAAAAGGAGATGCTTATGGAACACCATCAGTCCAGCGTCAATTCATTTCATATTCCCGAACAGCAAGGTTATTTCTCGAGAAATTCCATTGCCCAACTAGCCGTTGAACTCGAGGAACGTGGATTAGAACCTCAAGGACATACGTTGCGAATTGTGCGTCTGGCAGAATCAATCGGCAATATGCTCGAATTGCGAAGCGATAACATGGAAGCACTGATTCATGCTGCTTACTTGCATGATGTTGGCAAACTCATGTTACCCGAAAAAATTTTACTCAAACCAGATGCACTCGACCCGTCCGAATGGGACATGATTAAAACCCATTCGCGTTGGAGCGCTATTATTGCCGCCGCCTTACCCTCAGTCCACCCACGGGCTGTGGCGGCTGTCCTGCATCACCATGAGCGCTGGGATGGAACGGGCTACCCTTCGTATTTAAGTGGTGAACAAATCCCGATTGAATCAAGAGTTATTGCGGTTTGCGATGTCTACGACACCCTGATTTCCAAACGCAGTTATAGCCGTGCTTGGTCGCCCCATAATGCCCTCGAGGAAATTCAGTCAAGGCGTGGTAATCATTTTGATCCAAAAGTAGTGGATGCTTTCTTGGAACGCGCTCTGGGCAAATTGACTTTAACAATTTAAGTATTAAGGAAACCTGTATGTCATCTCCAACCCCACAATTTGCGGCTTTGCGCTTTATGGCAGTGCAGTTGCTAATCCAAATAGCGACTTATGGCTACTATGCTTTTTTGGCACGTTGGCTCGAGCCAGACAATTTTTCAAAGTACATTGGTTTAACGGCTTGTGTATCGGTGTATATGGTTTTGGGGATTGCTGTCCAGCAAGCTGCCGCCCAATTAGCATCTAAACAGCAACCCATCACCATCTCGAGCCATCTGTTGTGGCTTGGCTTGGGCATCACCGCCTTGGCTGCGCCTGCTCTACAACACTTTGCCGAAATTCCATGGGCTTGGATTTTGGGTTTGGCGATTTGTACTCCGTTTTACATCGCACTTTCGGTTTGGCGAGGTGTACAACTTGCCCAAGCATCGGTCTATCTTGAATATAACTTTTTACTTGAACACGGCGCTAAAATGCTGCTGACCCTTTTACTCGGCTTGGTGGTTTCAAAGCCGGATGCGGCGGCTTTTGCTATTCCAATCTCGATTATTTTAGCCACCCTACATTCACGCTTTTTACAGCCAACTGCTTTGGCGTTGGGGCGTGCAGCCAAAAGCAATCCTTTTTTACTTAGCACCTTTTTGCAGTTGCTCTCGAGCAACCTAGATGTGGTTTTGGCACATGTGTTTTTACCACCCGTCCAAGCAATCATCTATGCACAGGCGGCGTTATTGGCTCGAGTGATGCTGTTTTTTGCAACCGCTTTGATTCAAGCCCACACCAAACAATTGATTGCCCAAGCCCAATTTGCTAAACACTTGGCAATCTGGTTAATGGCGGCTGGAATAGCCTATTTTCTGGCAGTCGGGTTGTTTGGGCAACTGGTTTTAGGTCTGATGTACGGCAGTACAACCCAAAATACCTTAGAAGTTTGGGGGTTATTGGCTTTAGCTGCCACAATTCTAAGTTTGGGTGGGTTATATGTTCAGCAGCAACTTTTGCACGGGGCTAATCAAGCAGCTTGGCTGTGGTTGCTTTGTTTAAGTTTACAAACGGTTGGAATGCTCTTTTGGCATGATTCAGCCCTTAGTTTGGGGGTGGTTCAATTGGTGACGATTTTGTTTTGGTTGGGATTCATTGGTTTGTATCAAGTCATTCAAGGTTCAAAAGGGAGTTTGTATGTCTTACGAAAAATTTTTGGCATGGCGTGATCAATTGCGTAAACGCCCGATTTTAAGCATTATCGTACCCACTTACAACGAAGAAATCCGTATTCTGCCGACCCTTGCCAGTATTGCCGTGGTGGTATCGGGTATCGAAGCCAATTGGGAATTGATTGTCGCAGACGATGGTAGCCGTGATGATACTTTGCGTTTGGTACAAGAACTTGGCTGGGCAAATCTTAAAGTTATCGCCCATGCCAATACAGGTAAAGGCGGGGCGGTACGGCGAGGGATGCTCGCGGCTCGCGGACAGTATTTTCTGTTTACCGACGCTGACAACAGCACACCTATCGAAGAACTACCTAAATTTCTGGCGGCGGTACAACAAAAAGCCGATATTGTGATTGGTTCTCGGGCTTTTGCAGGGGCAAATGAAGAAAATAAAAGCCTGATTCGCACCTTGGGTTCTCGAGTCATCAGGGCTTTGGCTCAATTTGGCTTGGGTTTAGCTATCAAAGATACGCAATGCGGTTTTAAGCTCTTTCGGCGGAACGCTGCTTTGCGCTTATGTGCTTTACAGCGTATGGAAGGTTTTTCTTTTGACCTTGAATGGTTGTATTTGGCTCGCAAACATGGTTTTCGGGTCATGGAATTACCCGTGCGTTGGTTTGATGCTCCGGGCAGTAAAGTACAGGGCTTGCGTGATGGTTTACGTTTTATTCGTGATATGGCAAAAATAATCCACAATGACTTTCTGGGTTTATACCGTTCAGGGGGTGAACAGGATGCACCTCGCTATCATCAGCACCTTCCCACCAAGTAAAGGCACATTAACCGAATATGGACAGCACTTGGTCAAGGCATTTTCTGAAAAAACAGCCGTTGAGCAATTAAGTGTCCTTGCCGACCAAACAGGCTTGCCAGAAACCCTCGAGTTGCCGCGCACTGCCATTCATCGGGTATGGCAATTTAACGATCCCCTCAATCCTTGGCGGATTCGCAATGCACTGTTGAAACTAAAACCAGACGCAGTTTTACTGAATTTGCAATTCACCACTTTTGGTAGCCAACATTTGGCTGCCGCCTTTGGTTTAGCGATACCAGCTTTACTTCGGTATTCGGGTTTGCCGACCATTACTTTGCTGCATAATCTGATGGATACCGTAGACCTAAAACAAGCGGGTTTTGGTGGTTCTGCATTTAAAGAAAAACTTATTCGGGCTGCGGGTTGGGGACTGACCAAAACGCTTTTGCAAAGTCACCGATTAGCCGTCACCATGCCAGAATACTTAGAAATTTTAGAGCGGCGCTACCATGCCAAAAATGTGTTTCATGCCCCCCATGGCGCATTTTCGCGGCGCGAAGCCACGCCTTTACCAACACGGCGCACAATTATGACTTTTGGTAAGTTTGGTACATATAAAAAACTCGAGCCATTGATTGAAGCCCACCAATTGCTTTTAGCCCATGACCCAGAATTACGTTTGGTGATTGCAGGCAGCGATTCGCCAAATGCGGCTGGCTACTTGGCTGCTTTGCAGCAACGTTATGCGAGCGCTAAACAGGTTGAATACACAGGGTATGTGCCGGAAGAAGCCGTGCCAAAACTTTTTGAGGATTCAAGTGTGGTGGCTTTTCCGTACACCGCCACCACTGGCTCGAGTGGGGTTTTACATCAAGCAGGAGAATTTGCTCGAGCCGCCGTGATGCCTGCCATTGGCGATTTAGAAGCCTTGGTTAAATGCGAGGGCTACCAAGCCGAGTTTTTTCAGGCTGGCGATGCTACAAGCCTTGCCCAAGCCTTATGGCGGGTTTTAGAGAACCGCGATTATGCCACAGCCCTTGGTTTACATAATCACCGAGCCTCGAGTGGTTTACTGATTTCCGAGGTTGCCGATTTATACTTGACCCAATTCCAACAATTAAAACTCCAAGCCCAACCACAACCCGAGGTACAATATGGAAATTAAAACCCTGACCGAAGTAGAAACAACTGTCATGTACCTTTCGGGGCGTTTTGATGCCCATACCACCCAAGCCTTTTCCGAAGCGGCGGCGCTGCTCAACGGACGACTGGTGGTTGATTTAGCCCAAGTTATTTTTATTGATTCACGTGGCTTGGCAGCCCTGATTAGTGTTTACCATCGGCTCGGGGCATTGCTGACCTTGCGTGACCCACAAGACGCAGTGCGTTTGATTTTTGAAGTCACCAAACTCGACCAAATTTTTTTGTTTGAACCGGTGACTGCATGAATGATCATGCAGTTGAAATCAATGCTTTAGCCAGCACGCTGGCTGACAGCTTTGATCAGATTGTTTTTTTGGAACGAGCCGTACAGCACATCACCAGTTGTGAAACACTCGAGGATGTCTTGCCGATTCTTGAGGAAGCCCGCCGTGCTTTTGGCGCAGAGCAAGCCGCCCTTTGCGTGGCTGGTCAAAATCTGACACCAGTACCGCGTTGGCTAAGCGAATTAGCCGAGCATCAGGTAATTATGATGCGCCCCGCTTTAATTGTGCCATTCCAAGATGGTTGGAGTGCCTTTTGGGGTCGGGAACGCGATTTTGGTGCGCCAGAACGAAAAATCGCCGAAACCCTTGGGCGTTTAATCACAGGTTTGCATCGCAGTCTCGAGTCTCGTCGTGAACAACACAGAATCGCCCTTGAAGAACATGAGCAACGCCTTGCCTCGCAGCTTTGGCGTACAATCATGCTCGAACGCCAAGGGCAACTGACCCAACATCTTTGGCAAGCCTGGTACGAACCTGCCCGTGAAGTGGGTGGCGATTTTTATTTGGCAGATGGCGAATGGGTCGTGGTTGGTGACATCAGTGGCAAAGGCTTAGCGGCGGCGATGCTTTCGGGAATGTTTCAAGCTGCCACCAAAGTCGCACTGCGCCAAGCCACGCCAAGTCTTGCCCTCGAGCAAGCGCTTTTTGCCGATTTTACCCGTACTGGAATGTTCTGCACTTTGTTTGCTGCCAGATTTTTTGGCAATGGTGAAATGGGGTACCTGAATATGGGGCATCCAGCCGCCTTAATTTTGAATGCTTCAGGGACAGTGCGGCGTTTACCCGCTAGCAGTATGCCTTTTGGGGTTTTGCCGCTTGGTAACTTGGCATTAACTCGGGTTTGTTTAGAACCCCAAGATATTTTGGTGATGTTTACAGATGGTGTGATCGAAGCCAGCCAACTAAATACTTTGTACGGCGAAGATCGCTTAATCTATTTATTGCAAGGTTGCCGTCAGCCCAGTGAGGTGATCGAAAAAATTCGTACTTCCTTACAGGACTGGAAAATTCAAGATGATGTTTGTGTTGTTGCTGTGCAGTATGTCCCAGACCAAATTGCTGTGCAGGATGTGTCAAACCAAATTGCTTTGCAGTATGTCCCAGACCAAATTGTTCAGAAAGGAGGTGAAAAACTCAATTGAGACACACAAAATTTCTACAATCTCAACCCATGCAAGCTCAATTTGTTGGTGAAACCAAATCACTTGCGCCAATTGCTGATTTTCTGGTTGTCTCTGGGGTTAAAAATGCCCAAATTGCTTTGGTAATCCATGAATTGGCAGCCAATGCAATGCTTCATGGTCAAGCAAAAAATTTACACCTCGAGATTATTGAACAACCACAACATTGGCAAATTACACTAACTGACGATGGTCTTGCTTTTGACTTGACCACTCGGAAAGCTGCCCCACTAGGCGAGTTAAGAATTGGGGGTTATGGGGTGCGAATTATTCACGATTTAGCCAGTGGTTTAAAATATCAGCGTCTTGAAAACAAAAATATCAATCAATTGGATTTCACCAAATGAAAACCCATAAGGTCATTTTTGTTTTAGATGATGATTTGTGCATCCGTATTTTGATGAAACATATTATTGAATCTTTTGGTTACTCGGTAGAACTGTATGCCAATCCAGATGAAGCCTTAAAAAACTTCCACCACAATGTTTTTCTTATTTTTACTGACCTGAATATGCAGCCTTTTAGTGGTTTACAATACTTAAAAAATATTCGACAATTTTCTAAAATACCGATTGTGATGATTAGCGCCCAAGGTGAACTCTCTGAGGAAATCTATGCCAAGGCATTGGGTGTTAATGGTTTTTTAACCAAACCTTTTTCCAGGGACCAAGTTTTACAAGAGATTAAAAAATATGATTTATCTGACCCGTAAACATCTCTATTTTATTGCTTCTATTTTAATAGTTTTACTTTTTCATGGAACTTTATTGATTAACCAAAGTTTTTACCGCACCTATGACGCGATTATTCATATTTTTTTTGGGTCTCATTATGCACAGTCTTGGTTTGACCCGTGGGAACCGCGCTGGTATACCGGATTTACCGTCTTTTCATATCCACCACTTGGGCATCAGTTAATCGGTGCTTTAAGTTGGCTGCTTGATTTACGGGCTGCTTTTGTGGTGGTTCAGTTATCGGCGCTCTTGATTTTTATGCTTGGTTTATACCGTTTTGCCCAGCTTTTTGTTTCAACCCGAGCGGCTGGCTATGCTTGTGTCTTACTTGCCATCTCGAGCAGTTTGGTACAAACAGTTCATGTTTTTGGACAATTGCCAACCACTTTATCTTTGGGGCTTTTACTCAATGCACAACCATTTGTGATTGGCTACCTTCGCTTTGGCAAGCACCAAGACCTCCTAAAAGCCTTGGGGCTTTTTGCGGTTACTACCACAGCCCATCATGTCACCACCCTGTTTGGCAGTGTTTTTTTTGTTATGCCTTTAATTTTAACCTACTGGTTGCAAGCCCGTAGGCAGCAGCGTCCACATGAGCCACAAAATAAACAAAAAATAATTTACCGAATGTTGCCACGCACCTACCGAACCGGGTTATTGCTTTTCTTGATTGCTTGCTTACTCATCTTTATGGTTTTGCCGTATTGGTTGTGGTCGCGTAATGACCCAATTACCCAAATGCCAATTCCTCATGCTAGCCGAGATAATTTCTTAATCAACCTCAACGCAGGGATGATGTTTTTTGTCATTCCTTGGGCAAGCTCTTTTATTTTTTTACCATATGCACTTTATAAGGGATTTAGCACTTGGCGCTGGACTTTAGCAGCGAGCATACTCTTATTAACCATTTTAGGAACCGGGGGTACAACCCCAATACCCAAATTGATTCTGGGCAGTGCCTTTGATATTTTAACCCTCGAGCGTTTTACTTTTTGGGCAACGATTCTAACTTTGCCTTTTGCGGGAATGGCACTAGAAAGTTTACTGCACGGAAATTTGCAAAAATGGCTCGATGCCAATTGGGGCAGAAGGATACGCCTATTTTTGCTGGCAACGGGGATTATTTCCACAGTCGCAATTGCTGTTTTTATTTCAGGCTTAACCCGCTTGCGTCAGTTTCAACCCGAGCCAATCAACATGAAACCAATCACCCAATTTATCGAAAAAGATGAGCATTGGCGTTACCGTTATCTGACCCTTGGGTTTGGCGACCAAATGGCGTGGCTTTCGGCAAATACCAGAGCTTTAACCCCCGATGGCAATTATCATTCGGCACGGCGGTTAATAGAATTGACCAGTACCCCAGTCGAACGGCTTGATGGTGCAAAATATACAGGAGTCCCGGGCTTAGGCAGTCTGGAAGACTTTATAATTTACCCAGAGCGTTTTAACTTAAAATTTGTTTTTTCAAATGACACATTTTACGAACCATTATTATATTTTAATGGCTGGCATAAAGTCGTGCGGCTCGAGAATGGCATTATGGTCTGGGAGCGCGAAGATATTGCACCACTACCAGAGCGTTTGCCACGCCCAACGATTTCTTTATGGCAACGTTTACTCTGGGGGTGTTTGCCATTTTTAGCAGTTTTAACGACTATTTTTCTTTTGTTTCAAAAACCGATTAAACAACAGTTATTATTTTTTCATACTTATAAAATTGGTAAGCGTTTTTTGCGCTACTTAAAGCAAGACGCAAGCCCAGATATTTTTTTAGAACACCTTCCGATCACAAGATTTCTGAGGTTTGAACGTTTATCAGTCTCAGTGCGACGTTACCGAGTAATTGCGCTTGGTTGCCTTGGGTTTTTTTTCGGGTGCTTGGTTTGGTTTTCTTTGCCTCGAGACACCCCAGAAAATACTGTTTACAAATACTGGGACGATATTGATTTTGGGCGTTTTACCCAGTCATACGCCCAAATTATCGCACAGAATGGGTTGACACTGGAACGTTATTTACTAGACCGCTCAGTGCAGGGGGGTTTATTGATGAATTACGCTAAACTCGAGAAAATTCGTACCAAACTGCTTGGAATCAACCAAACTCAAGCAGTGGTGCAAGCCGATTTAACTTGGATGACCGGTTTATCTTCATACTCGCAAACTGTAACCCATCAATTAGCCAAAACCGACCAAGGATGGAAAATTAAACAAGCTCCACTCTTAAAAACACGCTCATCGCAAAGATTTACGACTGACCCAACACTCGAGTATTACCGCGCTCCACGGCGTTTGACCACCGCCACCAGCGATGCAAGGGATATTCTTGACCGTCCGCAATTACAAATTTCTAATGAGCGTTTGATTCGTTGGATTAAACCAACCGGGGAAGTGGTTTACACGGTTTTAGGCGAACTTGAAAATCTTGATGCACGACCAGCCGATTGTACGGTCACAGTGGTTTTGCGTGACCAGCAAGGTCGGGTTTTGGCTCAAAATAATGTCGGTCTTGAAATGATTCATAAATTATTGCCCGGAGAACGAACAGCCTTCCGATTGGATTTTTTAGGCGTGGCTGCACCATCGGATTTTGAAATTGCCGCCAAAGCCGTGGTCACACAAATTGATTTACAGCGTCCCTTAGCCATTTGGGTTCGACCCAATGGGATTTTAGGTTTTAAGACTCAAATCATTAATGTTTCAGCCAAAAATGTGGTCATACCCAGAGCCTTAATTAGCTTTTACGATACAACTGGACTGGCTTGGCTGGATGTTCAAACGATTCCAGAGCAAATCCAAGCCCATCAAACCATCGAACGAGAATTGATTGTTTCGTTGCCTCAAAGGTACCGGCTGATTAAAGCCAAAAGAAACCTAAGCGAAGTGGACACTGTTTTTGATGTTAAAACCCAATCACGACCTCAATCTTTGAGTGCGCCTTTGGTCGGCTGGAAGTTTTCTAAATACCGTGTACAAATGCAGGCTTTTGGTGGGACACCATGAAGTTTTTTATTGTGGGAATGGGGTGTTTAATTTTTAGTTTGGCGATTTTTTTTTATTTTCAAACTGTCTCAGTGCCGGTTTTGCTTGGTTTTTATCCGCAACTAACCACCAAACTTCAAGCCAATGGGTTACGCATCCGCCTAACTGCCCCAAATGGTTTAGTTTTTCCAGAAAACTTGCCAATAACTGTATGGGTCGAGACTTCGGCAGGAGTTGTTGTTCAGGAGGCAAAAACACTTGGACAAGCCGAGCAAACGATGTTTTTTTTATATCAGCGAGCGGGCTTAATTTTGTACCGTGTAAAAATAGCCGAATATCTGGCTCGAGGACAATTAACTCGGGTAGCCCTAGCCCCGGTTCATCCCTTAAAACTCAATGTCGGCGCTCGAGCCGTCAGATTAGACACATCCCGCCCACCAGCTTTGGTCATGCACCCACTTGACGCTCAGGGGAATGTCAGTGATGCACCAATTACCGTGACTACCTTATTGCCAAGTGGTCAGCCTCAAAAGCAAACGATTCGCAGCCAACATTTGGTGGCTTGGACATGGCTTCCAGTTGGTCGTCGCACGGGCTTACTGCGTATCTCGGCTCAAACCCGAACTGCTTTTGCCGAACGTTCTGAAGTGGATTTATTATCTGGGGCAACCACCCAAGCCAGTTTTAGTTTAAGTCCAAGTAGCTTAAGCAGCGCCACTCGAGACGACCTGAGTTTGAGTTTACGAAACGCCCAAGACCAATTTGGAAACCCAGCCGTTGAAGGTTCAGCCGTTGAATTCTCGAGTATTCAAGCACTGACTTGGAACTTTTTTATGGTGCGTTCATTGGTGCGTTCAGCCGCCAGTGCCAAAATGAGTCTTTATCTGCCAGTTGGAAAATTTTTGTTGTACACCCGCAGCGAAAAACTTTTAAGTTCGGCAACAGGTTTTTTAATCGAGACGGCGCGTACCACAACTTGGCGAATATGGCGTAAAAAAGACTTTATCTATAGTTCGGTCATCAGAGACTCAATTGGGGCAATTTTAGACGACGGTACACCAATTAACATCACCCTATGGACTGAAAAAATCGTGCATCAAAGTCTGGCTTACCTAAAAGATGGAAAACTGAAATGGCAAGTCCCGCAACTCGGTGGGCGCATAAAGCAAATCAAGGTCAGTTTTTTTGGGCAAAACCAAGTTCTACGCTTTTAGGGTTTTGGAAACCAGAGATGAACCCGAAACTGATCGTCTGATTCAAGCCAAACTCGAGCGCCATAACGTTCTATTATTCGTTTGACAATGGTTAAACCAATCCCCATGCCTTGTTGTGAATCTGAGGTGTAAAATAAATCAAATAGACGCGGCAAAATGGCTTCTGGGAGTGGTTGGGTGTTGTTGCTAATCTCGAGCCATGTGCCTTGCTGGTTTTCTGTGGCTTTCATGTCTATAAAAGGAGTCTGATTGTTTGCTCCAGCAAATTTAACTGCATTTTGCAAGATGTTTTGTAGCACTTGGTAAAGTTCTGATTCACCAAAAATAAGTTGCAGACAATCAAATCCAACAGTAACCTGAATGTTACGCTCCATTATCTGGGTTTCTAAGCTGACCAGAACTTGCTGGATAATTTTATTGACATTGACCAAACCAAACACCTCTGACCTTTCGCCTCGGGCTAACTCGAGCATCACATTGAGCATCTGGTTCATTCGCTCGGCTGCATCTTGAACCGAGTCAGCCACGCGGCTTAGAACGCTGGGTTTTTCGGTTTGTTCACGAATCCGCCGACTGGCAGCCAGCATCACACTGAGCGGGGCGCGTAAATCGTGCGAAGCCGAATACACAAATGCCTCGAGTTCTTGGGTGCGATTACGCAATTCGTTGGTGCGGTGAATAATTTGTTGTTCAAGGCTTTGGTTAAGTTGTTGTAATTCACCAAATAATAAAACACGTTCAATATTCCGAGCAATCATTTTGCTGATGGTATCCATCAAGACCACGTCTTGGTCGGCTTGTCGCGGGTTATCTTGCTTAAAACCGAGGCAGATTTCTCCAAAAACACCATAGTGTGTGCTGAGCGGAAAAAAAGCCGCACTGTAAATTTGGGCATTGTTAAAACATGCTTTTGATTCGTCGTTCAGTTGATTGACATTTTCAATAATTACTGGTTGTTGGGTTTGTAGGACTGCAAAACTGGGTGTATCCTGATTAAATTCCCAGATAAAACCAGGATAAATCTGGGTTTGGTCAAAACCACGAGCCGTCAAAATTTTTAAGTGCTTTGGACCAACCATCTGTTCAATTTTAAGGGCATCGTTGCCGATGACCTCGGGAATTTTTTTGGTAATATAGTCCAGCATTTCTGGTAATTGATTGATTGATGTAACTTGCAAGACCATTTCCTGAACCAAACGACGTTGTTTTTGGCTGCGTTGAAGCTCGAGCAGCATCTCGCGCTGTTCATGGACATCGGTATTTGTACCAACCCAATTGGTGACAACTCCATTTTCGATCACTGGATTGGCTAGAATTTGAAACCACCGCCATTGGTTATCCGAAGAAAGCATTCGGATAAAGACATCTAATGAGGTTGCTTGGGTCAAGGATTTTTGCCAAGCATCTCCTAAAACTGGTCTATCTTCTGGATGAACCAACTCCAAAGTGACAGGAGATTCTATTCCTTCCCCTTCTAAGCCAGTAAATTTTTGCCATTGCTGATTAAAATAAAGGATTTGTCCTGAAGAATCGGAGGTAAACCAAACGTGTTGAGGGATTTTATCAAATAATCCGCGAGTAAATTCTATTGTGATTGAGGGTTTTTGCAAATAAATCACCTTGCAGACCTTGTAGTTTGAGTGGTACAGCGTAGCACAAGAAAATAAATCCAGTGGTTAAATCCAGCACAGTCTGTGCTGAGTTCACTGAGAACTCACTGAGAAAGCCCAAAAGTAATTAATTCACAAGCCGAATGGTTTGCTCGAGGAACAACAATTCTTTGGGAATCTCGTCAATCTCGGCTAAGAAACGGTGTTGCAAACGAACCAAAGCCCGTTTTGCCGCTAATTCTCCATCCAAAGCAAGGGTGGCATTGACCAGATACTCAGCAAGCCCAACGTCCAATTCAATCTCGAGCAGACGCTCGGCTAACGACAAGCATTTTTGGTGTTCACCGATGTTTGACCATTTTTGGAGGGTTTGTAGACCCACTTTTGCAATTGACCATGCCAAGTTCTCGCGCTCTCTTTCTGCCCAAGTGCTGGTGGCTTCTGGCAAGAATTTGCCCTTGAACTGTTCTAAGGCAACCACCACTCTATTTTCGTCATGGCTACTGAGGAGTTGCTGAAGCGCTCTGACATCCCAAAAAAAATCTTTGCTGAAATGGCTTAGGGCATAGGTTTTTTGTTTTGGAAAATACTCAATCGCAATAATTTTGGCGTTGTCATGAAGATATTTTTTTGCTTGATGAAAGTAATCGGTGGCGCGTTTTGGGTCAGTGTCCGGAAACAGTGCCGATAAAATCTGGTCACGGCGACTGTGCGGATTGAACAATAAATAGACCATGATTTCTATGGTTCGCACCATGTCTAAGCCAATCACCAGACCATTAATTTTTAATTCGGCTTTTCCTAAAGTCAGTAATTCGATTTTGCACTCATTAGACACTGGGGTCTGAAAAGCAATTTGGTGAGCAGGGTGATTGGTGGGCAGTTGTTGAATCTGGGTTTTCAAAAGTGTAAGCCCAGATGATTCAATAAGTGTACTTTTTGAATCATAAGCAAATGCCATTTGTCCAGCCAATTCTAAGAGGTGGGCAGATTGGTTAGGCTCTTTTAGGCGCAGATGGGCTTCGATGCGGTGCAATAAAGCCCACAGCTGTTCTCGAGACGCACCCAATACATGGAATTCTGATTCGGCAAGACTAAGCCGTTGCAAAGCCAGTCTATCGCCAAGATAAGCCAATAAAGCCCCTTCACGCAAAGCAAAATAAGCGCAATCACGCGGATTGTTAGGTTGTAAGAATCGTTTGGCTCGAGCCAAATGCAGTTGGGCAATATGAGGTTGATTATTTGCTGTAAAAGTAGCCACCAAACCAAGTTCGGCATAATAAGTGGTGTTAAAATCCAAGGCTTGACTGGATAACTCAGCCGATCTTAAAAAAGCAGTTTTTGCTGTATCCCAATCCCCTTTGGCTCGAGCCAGCATCCCCAGCGAATACTCGAGGGTAGCTTCAAGTGTTGGGCTTGCCGAGAGTCCAATTTTTGCTTGGTCAAAGTCCTGAGCCGCCGCTTCTAAATGCCCAAGGTTGATTCGGCATAACCCACGGTAAGTCAGCAGTCGTGAACGACGACCAAGCGGCATTGTTTCTAAACCGCGTGAAAAATAATAAAGGGCTTTTTGGTACTCCTCTACACTGTTATAAATCATGCCGAGTACATGGGCAACCCCACCTTGTAAGGGTTTAAGCTGATTGTCTGAAAGGCACAACGACCATGCTTGCTCGAGGTATTCAAGCGCCTCTTGTTGCTTCCCTTGTCGGTGGGCTTGTAAGCCACACTCGCGCCAATACAAAACCTGATCAAATGGGTTAAAGGAATAATTGCCTAGGCTTGCAAGCAGCCTTTTGGCTTCTTCGATGTTGTTGAGCAGCCAATAACCAATCGCCAGTTCGATGCTTGCTTCGCGGCAACCCCTAGCGATGGCTTGCTTAAATAAATCCTGTGCCTCAAGTAAATCTTGGCGATGAAGCAAACATAAGCCCGCCCAACGATCATCTTCTGCGGTTGGATTTGGCAGCGCCTGATAGAAGCTCAAACCGTCTTGTTCCAAACCTGCAAGCAGTGACTCGAGGATTGGGTTCATAAAAACCTCTCTAAAACGTGGGCGGTTTCTCAGTGTACTTCTCAGTGTAAACAAAGTATGAGAAATCTATGGTTTTAGCAACCTTAAGGAGGTTGATATGCAAAAACTATTTAAGATTCTCGCCTTCGTCGCAATGTTTGGTATTTTTAGTACGGCTGCACTGGCTGACCCCACGAGTGGGGCTGGAACTGGCATCGGAAATGGAATCACCAGTAGACCATAAGTTGTTAGATTGTCATGTGGGTCAATCGTAAAGTGCAATAGACCCATAATTAAGCTGTCATGAAAGCAGGTGTTGGCTTGACTGAGCAGATTCTTACTTGGAACAACGAATCGCAATCCATCTGCACTGGCAACTTCACCTGTACCCCATTGTTTGCTTAAGGCTTTCTGACTGTGATACTCGATAAAACAACGATTGGCTTGCCTGATGCTTTCTGCTTTAAGTAATCTTCTTTAGTGATTTCAAGACGATGGTACTGGCTTCTGATAACGACACTGCTACCAAACTGGTCTCAAGATTCTGAGCGTAATGGCGCTGATTTTGCCCTGAATGATCATGTTCGAGCATCGCGGTGATAATATCTATTCGAGCTTTCAATTCAAGTAGCACTTCAGCTAGTGGGAAGAGTACACTTTCGTGGACATGAAGGTCGATTGCAAAATGAATACAACAGATTATAAACCACTTGGTAAGTGTAGAAACTGCCAAGGAATACCAAACGTATCCTCGAGTTTAATGCTTAGGGCTTTGACCCCAAAAACCTCGGATTCGTAATGTCCACAAAAAATGGTGTTAATCCCGTATTCAAAAGCATCGGGAAAATTGGCATGGCTCGGTTCGCCTGTAATAAAGCAGTCTAAGCCAGCTTTCGCAGCTTGGTCTACAAAGCCAGCCGCGCCGCCACTAATAATCCCGATACTCGAGACCATCGCGTTTCCACCAGCGTGAACCAAGCAGATTTCTCCTGTAATTTTTTGGATTGTATCGGCAAGGTCTTGTAAACTGAGCGGTACGGGCAACTGCCCCATAAAGCCAAGGCTAAGGTTTTTATCCAAGCCAAACGGTTCTATTGTTTTCAAGGACAATAATTTTGCCAATTGAATGTTGTTGCCCACTTCGGGGTGAGCGTCTAAAGGCAAATGCGAGACATACAAATTGAGGTTGCCCGCCGCCGCCGCTTTGACCCGTTTAGCCAGAGGTCCGACAATCGGTTGCACATTTTTCCAGAACCAACCATGATGGACAATTAAAAAATCTGCCCCAGATTCAACTGCCGCTTCGATTGTGGCGAGACTCGAGTCCACTGCACAAGCAATTCGGGTCACAGTCTCAGAACCCTCGAATTGCAAACCATTCAGGCTACCATCAGGGATTTTTGCAATCTCGAGGTATGAGTCAAGCCATTTCACCAATTCAGAACGCTGCATGAAGGTATTCTAGGGGAAAAGGGGAAAAGGTTAAAGGGCTAATCGAAGTAAAAACTTAAAGGGTTGCGAATTCGGGATTTGGCGGCATAGGTCATGATGGCTCGAGCCAAGCGTGTGGCATTGTGTTGGGCTTGACCACCTTTGGAGAGGTTGGTTTGAATCACTTGTACACCGCGCATTCGCACCGCATCTATGTCTTGTTTGACGGGCTTAGCGCCAACCTTTGCGTACTGGGCTAAGGTGCTGGGGTGAATACTGACGTTGTTGGTTAGAACGGCATCGGGGGTGCGTTGTAAGTGCTGAATAATCACATGCAGATGATCGAGCAGACTCATTTGGTCGGTTTCGCTAGGTTCGGTCATGATATTAGAAATGTAAAGTAACTTTGCCCTAGATTTCTTAATCGCAGTTTTTAAGTCTGGTACAAGTAAAGGCGGCACTAGACTGGTGTATAAACTGCCCGGTCCGATTAAAATCACTTCGGCATTTTGAATCGCTTCGATTGCCGCTTTTGGGGCGGTTAAATGATTTGGCTCGAGCAACATTCGGTTAATTTTTCGGTTTTTTCGCTCCAACCCTAGGGTGCTTTCGCCGCGTATGGTTGTACCATCTTCTAAAAGTGCCACCAGTACGGCTGGCTCGAGACTGGCGGGCAAGACCGTGCCGCGTACATCAAGGATTTCATTGACCGCTTGAGTGGCTTGGGCAAAGTCTTGACGATGCTCGGCGAGCGTTGCAATCAATAAATTACCAAAGGTATGACCGTTTATGTCACCGCGAGTAAAACGGTGGGTCAGCAGTTCTTTTAGAAGCGGACTATCAGAAAGTGCCGCGTAACAATCGGTTAAATCACCCGGGGCTGGCATCTCGAGACCTGCTCGTAAACGCCCACTCGAGCCGCCATCATCGGTGACAGCCACAATCGCCGTGATGTTGCTGGTAAATCCTTTTAAGCCCGTCAGCAAATTGCTTAAGCCCGTGCCACCACCCAAAGCCACGATTCGTGGACCTCTGGTTAATGCCCTGCGCCGAAAAATAATATCCACGGTTTCTCTTGGACTCGAACCGACCGCCAATAACAAACTGCGGTTTAAGCCAAGAATGCCAATTATTCCAAGTAGCAAGCCACCAAAAAAACCAAGCCCCATCAAACCCCAACGCCCCAGACCAAGATTTTCGGATGTTTCGATTAAGCGGGCTGTCCAATTGATAAAATTATTGCGTTCAGGACCGACCCGCGCCCAAGCCACAAATGCCAAGACCACTGTAACTAGCCCTAGTAAAATCAGCACCACAAAGCGTTTGACTCGCAAGCCCGGAATCAGCCAGCGCCAGATGCCAAAAAAATAGCTTTTCATGCCCCGCCCTCAGCCCGTTCAAGGTCACGATGATCGGTTTGCAGTGCGTACTGACTCGAGAAATCCCGTGCTAGGCTTTCGATGACCGCCACACTGCGATGATAGCCGCCAGTGCAACCAACTGCCACACTGTAATTGGAGCGCCCACTGGCTTTGGCGCGTTCAAGATTGAGTTTCACAAATTCACGCAATTCATTAAAAAAAGCTGTTCCGTCAGCCGTAAAAATATGCTTAGCAACATCTGGCTCGAGACCACTGCGTTCTTTTAGACTGGCATCCCAATACGGATTGGGCAGACTACGGGCATCCACGACCAAATCGGCATCGGTTGGCGCGCCATGCTTAAAACCAAAACTAAAGAGCGTGACCATAAATTTTTGGCTAGGGTCGCCGTACAAATTCCTTAAACGTTCAATTAAATCTCTGGCTTTTAAGTTGGAG
>JANNEE010000239.1:0-1704 GCA_031388325.1 Deinococcales bacterium | reverse complement strand
TCCTTTTTTTAAGTCATCCATCAAAGCAGTCAGAGCCTCTTTAAGCGTAAACTTTTTTTTCCTTTGAAACCATAAAGCAATAACAACCATGATTGTAACTATGACAACTCCTGCGATTATAATTAGATTTAAGGGGTTTTTTGTGTTAAACGAATTAACCACTGGCAACTGTGCAAAGAATTGTCCATTCTTAGTGGTTCGTACAATAGATCCAAAAAGTTTCATAGACCCATCACGTAGACCTTCCTGAATTTCTTTATTTGCAAGAAGACTTACATTTATTATAGTAGCCATATTTTCTCCTTGGCGATAAAAGTTCAAACAACCATATTTTTAACCACCCACACGCTATTCTCGAGCCTCGGCTTATGCTTTTGGCGCGTCTCGAGCCTATCTTAATCCAAGGTGTAAGCGCATTTTTTCATCTATTTGCTGCATTAAATCCTCTGGCACAAACCCAAGTCGTTTTATCAGTCGGTTAATATGGGTGCTTCTCAATGCGGCGATTTGGGCTTTGCTGTCATGCTCGAGGTTGGTACGTTCGACGGGTAACAGAATCTCGGTGAAATAAATTTTTTCGGTGTTGCTGGTCAGTGGGATGGTCATGAGCAGGTGCATTTGGGCATTGGCGTGGTTGTTGGTCATGATAATACCCGGATGTGTTTTTCCTGCTTCGCCGTCTCGTCCGTCTGGGCGGTAATCTATGAGCCAAATATCGCCGCGTCTTATGATTTCCATTTGGTGTCCTCTAGTCCGTCTCCATTCTCAAAGTCTTCGTAGGTCAGTTGACCAGTGGCTTGGGCTTGGGCAATTTCGGCGTAACCTCGGATCATCTCGAGTTCTTGTAAGGCAGTGATGGCTTGGCTTAAGGCTTGGCTGCGGTTCTCGAGTCCATGATTTTTTTGGTACTGCTCAAGGAAATTGGCTAGGTGCGCGGGGATAGTAGCACTGATGCGAATTGCATTTATGGTTTGATTCATAACATAAATAGTAGCATCAATCGTTGCTTGTGAACATCATCTAATTCTCGAGCCTCGGCTTATGCTTTTGGCGTATCTCGAGTAAAAACCCCACTTTTGCAAGTGGGGTGTAGCTTCTCTGGTTTTGGTTACTTGAGGATGCTCATGATAAGGGCTATGAAAGCGCTTATCAGTGTCACAATGGCTGCCCAAAATTGCGCGTCTCGAGTTGCAGTTTTACGTGCTTGGCGGTGGCGCTTATTTGAAACTTGCGGTTTCAAACGTTTTTTGGTATGCTTTTTGTGCTTGATAGGCATCACCTCCTTTCACGGAGGCAATTACCCGCACCCTCTTTCCCAGGGCGCGGGTTTCTCCGTTTTTGACGGGTTGACCCACTTTCCCTGTGAGTCAACAACCGACCCAGAGAAGCTACGTGCAAAGCATAACACGCTCAGGCTGCTTTTGGATTGTTGGCTAAATTCTCGGATTCTCGAGCCTCGGCGTAAAGTTTTTTGCGTGTCTCGAGCTATAGTTGACCTTATCGCTTATCTTTGGTTCTGGTTTTCTTGGTGTACGCCTGACCTCTGTTTTCTATGTCTTGCACCTAAGTACACGTCAAAACTTTTAACCCGCGCCTAAAAGCGTGAATTCCGATACGGTAATCGTGCCAAAACGAACCGAAAGGAATTCACATATGCAGCATACCGCAACTAAACTCCTCGAATTAACAAAAGCCAATCTCAAC
>JANNEE010000221.1:0-8478 GCA_031388325.1 Deinococcales bacterium | reverse complement strand
GGTTTTGTTCCTGTTACCTTGGATGCCTTGATTGGACAGTGGCTGAGTAAATCCGTGGTTGATTTAGCAACCCAAGTGGTGCTAGAAACCCGAGCTTTTCTTCCTGAATCCTTAAAATCCGATTCGGTACTGCAAGTCTGGCAAACGGTCAGTGGTTTACCAAAAACCGAATTTGAAGTAGCAAAAACAAGTTTAATCCAACAAGGATTCCTGTCTGAAACAGGGTTTGTGCATCCTTTGGTACGAGAAGTTATTTTGCATGAATTGCCCGATAATCAACTAAAAAATCATGCTTTTAGTACAATTAAGGTTCTCGAGAACATCGACCCAGCTTTAGCGCTAGAACTACTCGAGACTGCACAATTGCCTCAAGAGCAGACCAAACAAATTTTAGAGCGAATTCACAAAGACGCTACAGCAGCCAGTAATCCAAGGCTGATTGCTCTTGCACAAGCCCATATGGTGCGAGTCTTGCCATTGCCAGAACAAGCCGAAGCTGCACTAGAAGCAGCTAAAATCTTAAAGCAATTTCATTATCTTAAAGCCGCAAAATTACTTGAATTTGCGTGGCACAGTAAGCCCACAGACTTAAAGATTACTTTGGCACTGGTTAAATTGCGTTTTGACCAAAACCGTACTTCTGAAATCAGTGTGTTATTGGAAGGTTTACCAAACGAACTCCAAGAAATGACAGATGTGATGGGATGGCGTTTGGTCGTTTTGGATTTCCAAGGACGACGTGCAGAAGCCGTTGAATCTTGGGAACAACATCCACAATGGCGCGAACAATTGTCTTCATGGTTTCTAACAATTATTGCCCGTATATGTTTTAGGCAAGGACGCACAGACTTGGTACAAGACGCGCTTGAATTTGGGTTGCAACACCAAGGATTAAGTCAATCTGACTTGTGTGCATTACTCAATTACAAGGCATTTTTTCTGTCTTCAGGTCTAGGCAAGCACCAAGAAGCCCTTAATTTATACTCAGAAATTCTTGAAATTAATGCTTCGCTAAGTGCTACGTTGGTAAATCGAGCCATGCTTAAGCAATGGAATTTTAATGACCTTAAAGGTGCAAAACACGATTACGAAAAAGCAATTGTTATTTACTCGCAAAAAGGACATATCATGCAAGCGTGCAAAACGCAAATTTATCTTGCTGCACTCGAGCGCCAATTGAATCATCTTGGTGTGTCCGAAAAATTATTACAAAATAGTCTTTCGGTCTGCGAAAAAAGTAACGTAAAAGACACTATATTTGAATGCTACATGGAGTTAAGCGTACTTTACACAGATTCAAGAAATCTGCTACAAAATCTGACTGGCTTTAAGTACGCTAAATTAGCCTTAAAATTAGCCGAGGAATCTAAACTTGCTGATTACCATGTTTTTAGAGCAATCTGTAATTGTATAAAAGCAGCCATTCACATCAATGAATTGGCTGTGGCAAAGTCTTATTTGGATGGACTTCAAATAGAAATTGATGATCCGAAATTTCAGAAAGATCATTTTAGACTCGAAAAACAAGCCGATTTTTATGACCTACTATCTTACTGGAATGAACGAGGGCTTGATATTCAACAAGCCCTTAAATTAAGAAATAAAGCAAAAGTGATTTATACGCAACTCGAGGATGAATTCAAACAAAAAATACAAGATTTTGGGATTTCTCGCTT
Source organism: Deinococcales bacterium (assembly GCA_031388325.1). GTDB lineage: Bacteria > Deinococcota > Deinococci > Deinococcales > JAAFIG01 > JAAFIG01. The sequence goes on along the minus strand of JANNEE010000221.1, from coordinate 6,802 downwards.
AAAACAGGACTTCCAAAGTCTTAAAGCAATTCAAGCATGGTTTAAGGAAAAAAATTATTTACAAATTGTTGAAAAAATTCAAGACCACATAGATTCAGAAAGTCTTTCATTACCACCTGATAACCTTTCAACTGAACCTGTTTTGGTTCTCAATGTTCTTGGCTCAATTCAAATTATTCTAAATGGCATAGAAATCCGTTACCGTGCCAAAAAACGGCTCGAGCTATTGATTTACTTGCTTGAAGCTCGAGCCGCAGGACAATCTGAAAGTCAGTTGCTAGAAATGATTGATGCGCTTTACCCAGAACTGACCGAAGCCGAAGCCAAAAATGCCTTAAAACAAAGTGTTTACATCCTGCGTGAAAAATTTGGAGCAGACTGCATCATCAGCACTGCCAGAGGTTATAGGCTGGGCGCAGTCAAAAGCGATCTTGACGAACTTTTTGCCCAACCCAATAGCAAACTCTGGCGCGGCACGTATTTACAAGGCATGGGGCAAAGTTACTTTGGAACTGTCCGTGGTGCATTGCTGCAACAACTATCAAACTTGGCTCAGAATGCACTTAGCACCGATGCAGCAGAAACCATTCGATTGAGCCAAATTTTACTTGAAATGGAACCTTACGACCACAATGCACTAACCCTACTTTTACAAGCCACCACGCATCAACCACACATTGCCAAAAGCGCCTACCAAGCAATTCGGCAACGTTACCTCGAGATTGGCGAGGAATTACCACTGGATGTGAAAACATTTATGACCGAGCAACGAGTCCTAAATTAGATCATGGTAAACGATTAAAAACCAGTTTTGCTGCTTTTTTAGCCACCTCGAGTGAATTCTTGTTTTTTTGGAAAACCGTGATGAAAACACCAATATTTTTCTTGGTAAACCCAAGGATCGTGGTTGGGAAACGGGTCATCACTTCCACCGTAAAAGCCCCAGCGCTAGGGCTGTCCAGTGGCACAATTTTTACGTTCGGCATTGAAAATTTCATGATTTCTTGTCGGGCTTTGGCTTGTTCCAAAGCGATTTTAGCTGATTCAAAAGCAACCACCTCGAGATTCAAACCAACATTTTCTGACACATAGGCGCAGTTACTCGAGGGGGCAGTACCAGTCACTTGGTTGCTACCAGATTTCGTGATTGGGGCTTTATCAGATTTTTCTTGTGGGCTTAAACCAGTCCCCAACCAAGCGGTGACTTCTTTGGTGGTTAGTAAAGTACAGGCTTTTGGCAATACAGATTCGGCATAAGCACTCAAGAGCATTAGGCAAAAAAGACTAGTGGTTATGAAAGGTATTTTTTTCATGATGATGTCCTTTGCGAGCAATAATTATTAAACGCGGGCTGCTGAGTTGAAATGTTCCACCATCGGGACTCGAGACGATTTTTTCGACAATAAATCCGTTGGCTAAAAGCATGGTTTTTAGTTCGCTTAACGTATACAAACGCACCATAAAAGCATCGGTTTGCAGAGTTTTACCAAAAGCACGAATTGTTTTCGTACCGTACATCACACCTTGGTAAACGTCAAATTTTGAAGTCGTGATGATGTATAAATTATTGTAGCGTTTGACCAAACTCAAATAGCGTTTAAGGCTTTTCCAACGACCAAAAAACCAGTGTTGCTCGAGGTACCTTTCTAATACTTTAGCATCGCGGTTATAGACTTCGAGTAAGAATTTGCCGTTGGGTTGCAATGCCCGAAAAACACCTTGCAGGATTGTACTGTGGGTAGTGTCATCCCAGTAGAACATCGAATTGTGCATGTTATAAATAGCCCTAAATTGCTGGTTAAACTCGAGGGTTCGCATATCGCCTTTTGTCAACTCGAGGGCTAACGAACGGCTTTTCGCTTCGGCTCGAGCGTGGTCTAGGGCTGCTTCAGAGTAATCCAGTCCTGTAACATTTGTAAACCCACGCTTTGCCAACTCGAGCGCGTGCCGACCATGCCCACAAGCCAAATCAAGAATTGTATCCGAAGTTTTTAAGTCGAGTAAACGCAGTAGTAAATCGCATTGGCTGCGCGTACTTTGACGTGAATGCCGTACCCCTTCGGCATTCACGTAGGCTTGGTTAAATAGCTTTTCAGTCCAACTGGCTGTCATTAGATACTCAGTCCTGTCACCAGCACATACTGTTCTTGTGGCTCGAGATGCGGCGGCGTGTAGGGTTCTTGTTGTTGCGGCAATGTATCTACTTGGGGTTCTGGGGGCAACGAATCTGCCATGAGTTCTGACGGCATTTTATAGACCATTTCCTTCATAACAACCCGCGTCGTTTAAGCGCCTAAACATCGCATCGGCTAAACTGCCGAATCCTGCGTAATATAGGCTTACAGCAAGTGTATTCAAACCGCATTCAATAGGTTTGGCTTGGGCTTGTCCCAAGAACATGCTGCAGACGCAACCTAAAATCAATAACTTCTTTTTCATAAATCTCCTTTGCTACTCGAGAAGGCGAAAACCGAGTGATCAGAAATAGTTCGGATTCAAATACCAGAATTGCCAGCGCAGATTCAAATACCAGAATTGTCAACGAGTAATTTTTGTAAGACAAAGCCATACGGCACAAAAGAACTCTCGAGTCTCCCAGCCATTAAAATGTCAGAGCCGTTGAAAGTGGCAGCCACCATTTGTTCGTACCCACCGTATAAATGAGGCAGTAATTTCTTACCTGTACTGTTAAAGGTCGTGTCTAAAACACCAGTATTGGTAAATTTCGTAATTGCAAAACTTCCTTGTTGATTGGGAGCAATATAAGTAGTTGCTAAAACATAAATTTGGTTATTGATTAGGATTACACCACTGGCTGTATCTTCTCGATTTGCTGCGATTAAACCTAGGTCTTCAATATGAATACCATCGCTCGAGAAGGTTGTATCTGGTATACCAAAAAGATTTAATCTGATAATGGCAATATTTTGATGAGGACTAGAAGGATTGCTATTATCCAAAACACTGCCAACAGCGATCATTTTCCCGACATTCGCGCCATTGTCATTAGGATAAGCCTTTAAGTCATTGATGACAGGATTTACTCCGACTGTCACACTGGCAATACCATTCGTGCCAAAGAAGGTATTGATTGAACCGTTATTATTTAAGTGGGTGAAGACAAAATTATTACTTGATGCCCCAGCCACCACAATTCTATTTGGGTTACTGCCAGGGTCGTTGATCATTTCAGTACAAACACTCGATGCGGGTAAGGCAACTTTGCCATCGGTATCAAATGTCGTATCGAAAGCACCTGTAGTGGTGAATCGAGCCACACTGCAAATACTACCTGTGGTACTGGAAATCACGATGTTACCAGCATCATCTAAAGTCATGGCTCGAGCGATGTCCGAACCCCCTGCGTCCCAAATGCGAAGACCTGTGCTGTTAAAACTGGTATCCAAATCACCGCTTGGCAATAACCGCGCCACACCCAAATTAAAATCAACACCAGCGTAGACAATAATATTTCCATTGCCGTCAGTGCGGATTGCCCTTGGGGTATCGTCACCACCAAAATCAAGAATGCGTGGGATAAATGAGCCACTCAATACAGCATTCTGACCACTACCATTGACCGCCCAAATAACGGCGTTACGGTTTGGACTACCGCCAATGCTGCCCAGCACATAGGTCATACCACCAGAAGTCGCAACATCTATAGGCGTGGCAGGGTCAATAAATTGCTCTGAACGTTGCCCAGAAGCCCCAAAATTGCAATTCAATTGGTTCAGTTCTGCAAACCACGGACTGCTCGAGATACCTCGAGTTGCCGAGTAATACTTTTTGTTACTGCCATCATCAGCAATGCGAATACCACAACGTGGTTCGGCAAAACGATACCGATGTAAATTAGTTCCATCTAATGTACGGAGATTGGTCTGATTGGGATTATTATAAACTGATAGAACAGGTACATGATCACCTTTTTGTTCACTTGGGCTTTGTGAGACAATGCCGCTAGAATCATTGACCACCAAGTAATAGATACTAAAAGCAAATGGGTTAGCACTGCGTGGATTGATTTTAGGTAATTGGTACGCCAAAGAAATATCAGCACTCGAGCTAGGCGGTAAAAGCCGAGCGCTTAAATCAGTTGGGTAATTGGTCGCTACAAAACCGTACTCGAGTGGTTGTACCAGCAAAGGAGGTGTAAAGGCTGCGGCTTGGCTTTTTAAGGCTACTGTTTCGCTTTGATCAATGATTTGAAAACTGCGATAACGTTGTTCTATCGGAACAGGTGTTAGTTCTTGAATGACCACAGGAACATTTGGGATAATACGGTGCAGCACATTTGGGTCTGTGACCGCCGTACCATCGCCGCGTTGCACCACACTAAAACCCGTACCAGCCACGGTTGTATCGGGTACGGCTGTCGCCACCAGCGTTAGGTTGTCAAAAGTAAGACTAGTGTTATTAGTCACCTTAAAAATTGCGGTGATGCTGCGTTTTGCTCCTGTGGTGGCAATGTCTGATGTCGCCGCCGAATCATTAGAATCCGTAAACTGAACAATTTTACGATCAAACACTAAGTTTGGATTGGTGTAGTACGGATAAGCAGTCAGAGCTTGCGTGCCAAGTTGCCCAGAAAATCTTCTTGGGTCAACAAAATTTGCCGAAGCTCGAGCCGATTGCCCATCGCCGCCTTCGATTCGTACCTCGAGTAAACCCAAGACGTTATTAACGGGTTTGGGTTGGTTTGTACAAGCCACCATACCAAAAGCGATTGCGGCACAAATCAGTATTCTTTTCATGAATACCAGTTTGAACATTGGGTGGTCACACTTCGGTTATTGTTCTACAGTTGCTCGAGCCACGGCAAAATCTGAATCAATTCTTTACACTCGAGGTCAGCGCTCACAGTTTTTGGCTTAAACCCACGGTCAAGCCAAACCGTTTTCATACCCGCATTGATTCCGCCTTGAACATCTCGGTCTGCGTTATCGCCAACCATGACGCATTCGTCTAAACTGACCTCGAGTTCGTTTGCGACCCATTCAAAAATACCTTTTTCGGGTTTGCCAATGCCCACCTCGCCACTAATAGCCACAGCATCAAACCAAGTCTCGAGTCCGCAACCATGCCATTTTTTGCGTTGCAGTCCAGCAATACCATTGGTGACAATGCCAAGTTTGTACTGACCGTATAAGCTCGAGAGTAATTCATCGGCATCGGGATAAAGCGGGTATCTCGAGCGCAAGGCAGTCCAACGTTCAGAAAGTTCTACCGCATCGCCCGTCAAGTCGGTTTCCTCGAGTGCCTGAAGCCAGCACATGACTTTGATTTCTGACATCGATTTTTCAAGTAAGCGCTCAGGCTCGAGACTTGGGTTGTATGAAGCCCATAAGCCCTCAAGCGCACTATGCCCAATTCGCTTGGCGTACTCGAGGGCAAGCGGCGGAATGGTTGTCCAGAGGCGTTTGGTGTGGCTTTCGGCGGCAAGAGCCAGCGCAGAGGCTTGCGCTTTGTCTCGAGTGACAGTTTGCGCCGTGATGTAAAAAGCATGATGCACCACAGGCTCATCTAAAATCAGGGTTTCGTCGAGGTCAAATAAAATGGCTTTAATCACAGATTCATTCTATCGCCCAGAAGTGAAAAGTACATTGAGCAAGAAAAACACCGCCACAATCCCGCCAATCACCAGTAATACATGAGGCAAAATGATACTGTAGGCGGCTAAAGTTAGAGCTACAAAGTCTTTCATATCGGCTTTTAGGGGCGGTGTATCATCGGCTGTTTCGGTAATAGGTGAATCGTTGCGGTACACACCTTGGGGTAGGTTGTCTTTCATAAATAAACTCTACACTGTCTCGAGGGCAATTTGATGACGTGAAAAGATGACACACCGCCCTGTATGCCTCGAGTAAGCTGAAACCATGTTTGAGATTAAACGCCGTAAAACCGTTGCCGTGAACATTGGCGGAATTCTAATGGGCAGTGACCATCCGATTGTGGTGCAGAGCATGACCAACACCGATACCGCCGATGCGATTAAAACCGCTTCGCAAGTGATTGAACTGGCGGCGGCTGGCTCGGAAATTGTGCGAATAACGGTCAATAACAAAGAAGCCGCCGCCAAAGTCCCCGAGATTAAAAAGCGTATCGAAGATGCTGGCTATCCTGTGCCTTTGGTTGGCGATTTTCATTATAACGGGCATATTTTGCTGCGCGAATATCCCGAAACTGCCAAAGCGCTTGCCAAGTACCGCATCAACCCCGGTAATGTCGGTGTCGGCAAAAAACACGATGATAACTTTAGAACCATGATTGAGGTGGCTAAAGAGTTTGACCGACCAGTACGAATTGGGGTCAATTGGGGCAGCCTAGACCAAGCAATGGTGATTCGGATGATGGATGAAAACACCAAAAATGGTGGTGTCTTAAGTGCCGAAGCAATCATGATTAACGCCATGCTTGAGAGCGCCATCTCGAGTGCTGAAATGGCTCAAAATTATGGACTGGGCAAAGACAAAATTATCATCAGTACCAAAATTTCCAATGCCCCGATGCTTTGGAATGTCTACACCCGTTTGTCTGAGGCTAGTGATTATGCACTGCATCTTGGTTTGACCGAAGCTGGCATGGGAACAAAAGGCATTGCTGCCTCGAGTGCCGCCCTCGCGCCGTTATTGGCTCAAGGCATTGGCGATACCATTCGGGTTAGTTTAACCCCAGAACCCGGTGCAGCCCGCAAACTCGAGGTTGAAGTTGCTAAACAGATTCTGCAAGCCATCGGCGCTCGGTTTTTTAGCCCACAAGTCACAGCTTGCCCTGGGTGTGGACGCACCACCAGCAGTTT
>JANNEE010000178.1:0-3530 GCA_031388325.1 Deinococcales bacterium | reverse complement strand
ACGAAAAACTCGAGCGAGCCGTGGTTTTTCGTTGCCCTCAAGACGGCGCAATTCAAAAGGGGTCAAGATATTGATTTCCCCTGCATCATGTGCGGCAATCATTTGGTTGGTGGTAGCGGCATGGGCGCGAAAAGAATCACGGCGGTGAATTAAAGTCACTTTTGCGCCAACATCTTTAAGCATTAACACCCAGTCTACGGCGCTGTCACCTCCGCCCATCACCAGGACTCGTTTGCCTCGGTACATCTCGAGGTTTTTGACGGCGTACTGCACACCTTTACCCTCAAATTGGCTAATACCCGGAGCGACGACTTTGCGTGGTTCAAATGCGCCAACACCCCCAGCGATAATCACCGCCGCCGCTTGGTAGGTGTTACCTTTATCGGTAACCAGCGAAAAACTTCCGTCGGGTAACTTCTCGAGTTTTTCGGCGCGTTCGCTTAAGTTATAAATCGGGTAAAATGGCGCGAGTTGTTCGACTTGGTTTTTAACCAATTCCTTGGCGCGAATTTTTGGGAATCCAGCCACGTCATAAATGTATTTTTCTGGGTAGAGGGCGGTTAATTGCCCGCCGGCTTCGGGTAGAGGGTCTACAATTCGCATTGATAAATCGCGCATTCCAACATAAAAAGCGGCGAACAATCCTACGGGTCCTGCGCCAACGATTAAAACATCAGTCTTTGCCATGCAGAACAGGGTAGCATCTCAAAGGGTTTAGGATGCGTTACAAAATGGGGGACGAAATAGGATTCGAGTCTGGAAAAGTGCTATTCTCAAAACTGTGATTCGGTTTGTGATTATTTGTATTGGGCTACTGATTGGCTCGAGTTTGGCGCAGTCATTGGAGGTCAGCCCGTGGTTGCCATCGCCAGATGGACGCACCACCTTAAGCGGACAAGGGTTTGAAGCCACGTCTACAGTGGCACTGAGTTTTACTGAGCCTCGTCCGATGTTGCCCGATGGTAAGGCAGTGCCAGCTACGGTTCAGGCTGACGCGCAGGGTGGTTTTCGGCTCGAGTTAAAGGTCAGTGGGGATAGGTTGTCGGTATCAGCAAAAAGTGGAAAGCTGTCGGCTTCATTGGTTCGCACCCCGCCACAACTTGAATTTGTAGCCGATGGCAGTTCGATTGTGGCAAAAGAAGCAGGTAATGGCAAAATCACCCAGCGTTTTTATTTGTCTGGACAGGTCAAAACTTTAGAGCCGACTGTTTCTGGCTACCGAGCGACCGTGCAGACCGCCCCGGGGGTTGAGGAAATTTTTCTGCTCGAAAATGGCAAAATTCTTGAACGAGTGGTGTTTGCCTCAAGTCCAGCCCTCCTCGAGACCCTTAATCGTGGCTGGCGCGAAAAAGTAATTGGTGACCCAGTGGCTTTTTGGCGTGAACGGGTGGCATTGGATGCGACAAATCCGCTTCTGAAAGTACAACTGGGTATGGCTTTACAAAAAGCCAATCAATCTGAGGCTGCGAAGGCTGCTTTTTCGCAGGCACTCGAAATCAGCGTGCCGTTTTATGTTTTTTTGCGATTAGCCCAAGAGTTTGAAAAAGCCAATCAACCAGAATTAGCAGATTTGGCATTGACTCAAGCCAGAGTTCAGTACGCCGAAAGCGGTTATGACCCGGGCTTTGCGGTTTCTAAGGCGGTTCTGGCTGCTTGGGGTAATCCGCTTGAAACTGCCAAGGCTTTATTTGAGAACAATAATCCAAAACGTGCCGAGGCTTGGTTAGCCTATTTACGCGATACCACGCCTCATTTTCCGGGGGCGGGTACAGTCTTTCTCGAGTATGCGGCGTGGTTAGATGCCCAGACTCGAGCAGGTGAAGCTCGGCAAGTTCGTGAATTGATCACCGATTTAGATAAGGGTAGCGTCTTTCGTTTTGGAGATGCTGGTTTGGTGCGTTTATCGGCGTTTGCTTTAGCGGGGACAGTGGTGGCGCTGGTTTCGTTTTTATTGTTGCAGTTTGTCTTATTGCTTAAATACTGGTCGCAACAAACCAAGGACTTAGCGCCGTTTGGTGGGCGTTTTGCGGCAATTGGACGTGCCCCTTTTGCACGGTTACGCCACAGTATGCCAGCTTATTTTACCTTTACCGAAAAACTGGTCTTGTTGGTCTTATTATTGGCAAGCGTGGTTGGCATTGGCGTTTGGCAGTACAGTACCCAAGCCGATAAATGGCTGCGTGGGTCGTTTTTGACCCAAGGCAGCGCTGGTGGTACAAGTTATTTTCAAGCCTTGAATAGTGTTCCGCAACCCACCTCTGATTTTTTACGTGGTTTAGGTTTACAACTTGGCAATGATAATGACGGGGCTATTCTAGCCTACCGTGCCAGTGGAGACATCGCAGGGGCAGCCAATAACCTTGGGGTGATTTTGGCTTCTCGGGGCGACAAGGCTGGTTCTGAACGCGAATTTCAACGGGCAGCTGGACTCGGCTCGAGGGTCGCCAATCAAAACCTTGGCTCGAGTATTGTTGGTTATCGAGCCGCTTTTCATACCGCTTACCGCAAAGGCACAGCCATGCTAGAAGTGCCAAGTACCGAAGAATTGGTGGTGCTGCGTTTTGGTACTTTAGAACAAGAATTTAGGCGGATGGTCCAAGACCCTTGGAATTACTGGTTAGCCCTGAAGTTTGGTTTGCCTTTTTGGGCGCATCAGGCTTTAGGGGCATTGGTTCTCATCACTGTTTTATTGAGTGTCTTGTGGTTGCTTGTGCCAAGGGTGGCTTCGGCACGAAATGCGCCACGTTCAGTGCTGTATCATTTGGGAGCAATTCTTATTCCGGGGTCTGGTTTAGCCGATGAGGTCTGGGGGATTTTGTTGCTACCGCCAAGCGTGGCACTTATGGCTTTAATTGTCATACAGATGTATCAATTGCCGTTTGCAGAAAGTATCTTACAAGGCTCAAGTATTTTGGGCTTATCAGATTTGCCACCTTTACTTGACCTACAAAGCAATTGGCAGTATTTACTGATTGCCTTAGCCGCAATTTATGCCGTAAATTTACTGGCTTGGATTCTCGAGACTTTGGCTTTGCGAACACGTAAAGTCCCCTAAGTTATTTTTACAGGCGCTAACCATGCAATTCACGTTATGATGCAGCCATGAGTACACCCAGCAATTTATTTCTTGTTGTCGCCATGTGGCTGGCAACCATTATCGCCTTTGGTTTTGATTCACGTGAAGCACGAATTTTTATTCTAGGGATAACTGATTTTATTGGGGTCTATTTTTTATTGGCGGCGGCTAATCAATTAACCCCAGCCATTCGTGGTTCGTTACGAGGTTTGGCGCTGGGCTTGGTTTTTCTTGGCATCGGAGAGGTGATTCCGCTTTTAACTGTTTCGCAAGAAATTGATACCGATACTTTTTTTTCTTTACTGGGGGTGTTTTTTTTAATTTTTAGTGGGATTCAAACCCCTTTTTTACTCGAGCGTCATGGGTTTTTTAAGGCTGGACAAAGTTTGGGGATTTTGCTCTCGAGTGTTGTGGTTACCGTGATTGTTTCTGGGCTGATGACCGCTTTACTACA
>JANNEE010000142.1:0-5929 GCA_031388325.1 Deinococcales bacterium | reverse complement strand
TTATTTTTGGACAGTTCCATAGTATCTAAATAAAGACGGTATCAGGTGCAAAAAAAGCAGAACTGAAAACCAGTTCTGCTTTTTTGTAGGGTAGGCTCTGCCTACCGTGTTTTCATGCTTAGGAATTGTTCAGAAATAACTTCTTGCTCACAAGACAGCACCTTGCGGGCTGTTCGCGCTTCCCGATTTGAGAATGGATCATCATTGACCTTAAAGGGGTTAGGCATGCCTAACCCCTACGGTTTAGCATGAGATTTTTGTCGTAGGGGCGAGGCATGCGACCATGCCCGTAAGGTGCGCGTATATGGTCAAGAAGCCTCGCCCAGCTATTCTCGGATTTTATTTTCGGACAGTTCCTTAATGTGGGCAACAGACCCCAAAGCCCCTAAACCTTAGCGGCGGCTCGAGATGCCTTCTTGCGGTTATCCTGCCAATCCTTAAAGAAGACTGCCATTGGTGCAACAATATAAATACTCGAGTACGTTCCAACGATAATGCCAATCACCAAAATAAAACTAAAGTCACGCAGCACCGGACCACCCAGAATTAAAAGCGCAACCAAAGGCAGCATCGTAGCAATGCTGGTCATCAGGGTTCTCGAGAGCGTCTGGTTGATGCTGGTGTTGACAATCGCGGCGTATGGTTGTCCACGCATGACTTTTAGGTTCTCGCGGATACGGTCTGAAACAATGATGCTGTCGTTTAAGCTGTAGCCAATCAGGGTCAGGACAGCCGCCACAGTGGTAATCGTAAATTCACGCCCCAAGAGGGCATACAACCCAAAACAGATAAAGACATCGTGTGCCACTGCAAAAATACTACCAACACCGAGTACCCAGTCAAACCGCACTGCCACATAAATCATGGTTAAGCCAAGTGCGACCAGCACCGCAAGAATCGTCTTGGTGGTCAGTTCGTTACCAACGGCTGCACCAACGGTTTCTACAGTGTCTACCTTAGCATTCTGGATTTTACTAATCGCATCTGAAATCACTTTAACTTCGTTTTTGCCGCCCGTTGCACCGTTATCTAAAGTGCGGGTACGAACCGTGAAATCCTTTAAGGCTTCGCCTGGAGTATTGCTTTCGACCACCACAATCCCACCTTCGGTCACGCCCTCGAGACCACTAGCGCCGACTGCCGTCCGCATTTGTTCAGAAGTGACAGTTAATGGGGCTTTAATCAGTAGGCTCGTTCCAGCCGTGAAATCTACCCCAAAAATAAAGCCTTTAAGAAGCATTGCCACCAAACCAAGCATTGCAATTGCAACACTGGCAGTGGTGATGTATTTACTTAGCACCATAAAATCAATTTTGGGTGTGTCAAACCAATTTCTAGCCTTAAACTTAAAGCGTTGTGCCATCAACTCGAGCAACCACTTACTAAAAAATAAATTGGAGAAGGTACTGGCAATAATACCAACTGCTAGCGTGACTGCAAAGCCTTTGACCGGTCCAGTGGCATAATTATAAAGCGCCGCAGCCGAGATTAAATGCGAGAAATTAACATCGAAAATCGTCCAGAAGCTATTGCCAAACCCACCTTTAATCGAGGATTTTAACGATAGCCCATCTCGCATTTCTTCTTTGATGCGCTCAAAACTAATTACGTTCCCGTCCACCGCGCTACCAATCGTTAGAACCAAACCAGCGATACCCGGTAGGGTTAGCACTGCACCAAGTCCAGCCATCATTCCGAAAATGGCTAAGCCCGAAAACAACAAGCCCAAAGCCGCAACCGTCCCAAAGAACAAACCGTAGTAGGCGTAGACCAGCACAAAAATCATCGCAACACCAATCAAGGCTGCCGTTAAACCCTGACGAATTGCATCTGCTCCAAGGGTTGGACCAATCGCACGGGTTTCCACGATATTGACTGGAATACGAAGCGCACCAGAACGCAGCACTAAGGAAAGGTCGTTGGCTTCCTCGAGCGAGAAATTACCTGTAATCTGACCACTCGCGCCAATCCGTTGATTGATACTAGGAGCGCTTTGAACAACATCATCTAACACAATCGCAAAACGTTTGCCGACATTTTTTCCAGTCACATCTGAAAAAACAGCCGCGCCACTTGGGGTTAATTCAAACGAAACAGTTGGCTGCCCAAACTGGTCAAATTGGGTGGCGGCTCGAGCTATCGCTTCACCTGTCAACAGGGCTGGCTCGAGGTCGGTTGGTAATAAATCAGCATCGGATTTACCTTGAGCTTCTGATTTTAAGAGCTTAAACTCGAGCTTGGCGGTTTTACCAATCAAGCTAATGGCACGGGTTTGGTCAGCTTGCGATAAACCGGGTAATTCTACAACAATCCGTTTTGTCCCCTGAATTTGCACCAAAGGTTCTGCCACACCAGTTTGATTGACACGGTTTTCAATCACATTACGAACTTGGTTTAAGTCTTCATTAGTAAACCCAGAAACTTTACTGGTGTCCGCCTCGAGCAGCACCCGCAGACCACCACGTAAATCTAAGCCCAACTCGAGCATTTCTGGGGCTTCTGCCACATACTCTACTTTGGCATCCTTTAACTTGGCTTTTAATGGATTGACAATCGCTTTCCAAGTTGCAGTGGACAGCGGTGTTTTAGCGTTGGCATTGACCACACTAAACGAAGTGCCGTTCGGTTCGACTTTGACCGATTCGATACTGGTAATTGCGCCAGTTTCGCCAAGCAACTTGGTTAAAGCGGCGGCTGTAATCGGGGTTTTTGGAGTCACCGAAAGCGATTCAGTACGTGGCGCAAATGGTTTCCACAGGGCAAAAATACTGCCCAAGACAATTGCCAGCATCACCAAGCCAGTGATTAAATGCTCTGTCCAAAAACTTTCTTGCGGTAGGTTCTTCTTATTGCGATTATTCTTCTCCGCCCTTTCACGGGCTTCTCGAGCCAGATTTTGAGCGCTGGAACTGCGGTTTTTTAGGGTCATAAGTTACATCCTTTTAGAATTATCACACGGATTTCCGCAGGGGCAGACCCCTGTGTCTGCCCCGTGAGAAGGCATCCAGTGGTGTGACCCTAAAAGTATCAGTTCAAATTCTTTATTCGTTCCATCTCGAGAAACGCGCCAGAGTATCGGCTTGGAACGCTTCTGGGGTGGAACTTAAAAAACTCGAGAGCAGCGTGAAAATTGGTGTCTCGAGGTACGCCGTGATGGTTGGGGCAAGACCTGTTTCTCGGGTCGTGTTTTGGACTTGGGTGGCTGTACGAAGGTTCTCCGAAACCGTTTGTTGGTCTTGGGCTGGGCTTGAAAGGCTCGAGAGATTGTTTTTATTGGGTCGCGGCGCGGCAAACATCCCAAATGCCCAAGGTTGTAGGGCAAGGATAACAGCGAGAACTCGAGCCAGAAGGATTTGCATAAAGCCTGCGGATTGTATCAGGTCTTGGGCTGCTTGGCGAATTTTATGGTTAATCCCATGTATTGTGGAGTACAATAAATCATGAACATCACCACGGATTGGATTCGTGAAAACTTAATTGGCGCAAACTCGAGTATCAAAACCCCTTTTGGTCAAAGGCTTTTAACCTACGCCGATTATATTGCGTCGGGACGAGGTTTAACTTTTGTTGAACAAACCCTGCAAAATTGCGTTTTGCCATTTTATGCCAATACCCACACCGAGGACAGCTTAACGGGTTCACGCACCACCCATTTTGCCCATGAAGCGGGCGAATACATTAAAGCCCAACTCAACGCCCCCCAGTACAAAATAGTCTTTTGTGGGTCTGGCAGCACCGCCGCGATTAAACGCATCCAAGAAATACTGGGTTTAGCTGCGCCTAGTCAGCTTAAAAAACGTCTGCTCGAGATTATGCTGCCCGACGAGCGCCCCGTGGTTTTTGTCGGTCCTTATGAGCATCACAGCAACGAGGTCTCTTGGCGCGAAAGCCTTGCCGAAGTGGTCGAGATTCCGCTTTGTCCAAAAGGTTTAATAGATTTAGATGCGCTTCGGGACGCACTCAAAGACCCTCGTTTTGCAGGTCGTCCTAAAATCGGTTCGTTTAGTGCCGCTAGCAATGTCACAGGTTTAATTTCAGACACACGCAGTATTGCCAGATTGCTCCATGCCCAAGGTGCATATGCTTTCTTTGACTTTGCCGCCAGTGCGCCTTACGTCAAAATTGATATGCGCCCTGATAAACCCGATGGGTACGATGCTGTTTTTATCAGCCCACACAAAATGATTGGTGGAATTGGCAGCCCCGGGATTCTGGTCTTCAACCCAAGTTTGTATCAACTGTCCACGCCAAGCACGGCTGGCGGCGGCACAGTTACCTATGTCTCGAGCAGTGACCATGATTTTACCGATGATATTGAAGCCAGAGAAGACGCTGGCACACCCGCGATTCTGCAAAAAATGCGAGCCGCACTGGGATTTTGGATTAAAGCCCAGATTGGCACAGACGAAATAGAAAAGAATGAAAAGAACTATATTAAAACTGCCATTGCCCGACTGCGCCAACACCCGCACCTCGAGATACTGGGCAACCTCGAGATGCCACGCCTTGCGGTGCTGTCATTTTTGATTCGCAGTGGCTCGAGTTACTTGCATCCACGCTTTGTGGTGAAGCTCCTGAACGACCTTTTTGGCATTCAATCGCGTGGCGGTTGTGCTTGTGCGGGTCCTTATGGGCATCGCTTGCTCGACATTGACACCGCTACCTCAGATGCCTACCGCGCCAGTGTTGGTGCAGGATTTGAAGGGATTAAACCCGGTTGGACACGGCTAAATTTTAATTATTTCATAGACCAAACCGAATTTAACTTTTTACTCGAGGCAATCGAATTTATTGCCACTTATGGTGAACGCTTTGTAACGCTTTATGATTTTAATTGGCAGACTGGCGCTTGGACACATAAACAAGACTCGAGCCAACATGTTTCACTGTTTGATTTTGTACCAGCCACCCTCGAGACTAGCCAAGCAAATTTTCAGGCGTACCTTGAAGAAGCCCAAGCCATTGCGGATTCGCTCGAGAATCCAGCCGACCGCGAAATTCCAAATGGTGTGCCGACAGAACTGGTGTTCTTTAGGCATTAGAATACTCTTATGCAAACCACTCACTTAAAACGAGTCACGATTATTGCCGAGGCACTGCTCGAGAAAGCCTTGCTGCGCGACATTAAATCCCTTGGTGCAACTGGCTACACGATCACCACGGCTCGCGGCGAAGGCTCACGCGGGGTTCGCGCCTCGGATTGGGAAGGTGGGAACATCAAACTCGAGACATTGGTGTCTGAGGCAACCGCCCATAAAATTTTAGAACAAATCTCGAGCAGTTATTTCGAGCATCACGCGGTTATAGCCTATTTAGAAAGTGTTGAAGTGGTACGCGGTGAAAAATACCTTGGGAAATAGTAAACTAATCCATGACCATTCATATAGAAGCTGATGGGACATTTAAATTACCCGTTTCTATTCTCGAGCAATTGAAAACGAATGAAGTTGAGGTGCGGCTCGAGGGTAAGACTGTGTATCTTGAGGCAACTCGACCTAAAACAAATTCAGCACACTGGTAATCCAAATTTACCCGATTGGCACACCTTGCGAGACGAGCTTTATCCATGAAGCATCTACAATTCTAAACGGAGGAATTTATGGCATTACTGATTAAAAATGGTGAAATTGTCACGGCAGACTCGAGGTACTTCGCGGATATTTTTGTGGAGAACGAAACAATTACGCGGATTGGCTCGAATCTCGAGGCGGATGCCAATACCGAAGTAATTGATGCGACTGGTAAACTGATTTTTCCGGGTTTCATAGACCCGCATGTGCATATTTACTTGCCGTTTATGGCGACTTTTGCCAAGGACACCCACACCACGGGTAGCCAAGCGGCGCTGGTTGGTGGCACGACCACTTTTATCGAAATGTGCTGTCCGAGCCGAAACGATGACGCGCTCGAGGGCTATAACTTATGGAAA
>JANNEE010000130.1:0-2714 GCA_031388325.1 Deinococcales bacterium | reverse complement strand
TGGCTTCGTATTCGATTTGTACGACCATATTTTTAGTAATCATGATTCTATCCTAACAAAGTCTCGCCAAGCGAAAACAGCCCGACGCACTTTCTGATTGGGGATGGTTTTAAGTTGTTGCAAGCGAATTTTGCCATGTCGAGCTTCTAGCCAATCTTCGTACTCGAGAATAACTGGGCGAATGACTGCTAAGGCGTGGGCGTGGGCAACGGCTCGAGGACGGGCAAAATCGCACCATGCAAGGCTATTTTGGGCAAAGTGTTCAATGCAGACTTTGGCTGTTTTCGGTAAGGCGTACCAGCTTTTATTGGGGCGGCGGTAGACCAGAATTTCGGTCTCGGTCTCGAGCCAAAGCCCGTATCCATGCAAGGATAGTTGCCCAAGTTGATAGACACTCGATTCTGTTTTGTCTGGACGGGGCTTTTTGGTGAAGCCTCGGGCAATTAAATCGCCACGCATGGCATCTAAACCCCAAAGCCACATTTGTACTGTCATTGGATTTTGAGTTGGGTTCATGACTTGACTCCAAAGGTTAATTTGACCGATTGCCTAAAATTCCGTTGGTCAGCATTTCAGCCGTGATTTTGCGAATTGCTAAAATACCTCGCCCATACGACCAGACCCCGCGATCCACCACATAAACCCACTTTGACCGCATCAAGACGCTCCCAAAGTGGGTTTTGCTTAAAAAGCTCGAAGGCAGGTTTATCCTCTGGAAAAAGCATAAAAACCAAAGCTGACGGGTTGAACGCCAGGCTAACGAGGTTTATTACCAGCCAAAACCCGTTGTAGATTTTCGACAATTAAACCGGCTGCAATCGGACCTCGAATCCTGCCAAAAAGCTGAATCTCGAGATAATACACTTGCTTGGTTTTACTGGCTCGCATGGTTTGCAAAACAGCATTGGCTTCCCAGTCACGCTTGGCAAATTCGGGTTTGCTGGCGTTCCCTGCCAGAATAACAATCATATCTGGGTCAAATTTAGGCATTGCTTCTGGCGAGACCTTGCTTTCGCGCTCACTCGGGGAAAGCAATTCAAAACCAAGCTCACGCATTAAGCCACCAGTATAATCCTGAGCGCCGTAAACTGTATAAACAGGGTCGGCAGGAAACCCACCATTCCAAGCAATTAAAAGTTTTTTACCAGCTATTTTAGGGGCTAAAGCAACTCGAGCCATTTGAATCGTGGTTTCGTACTTGGCAAGCACCGCCCGTCCTCGAGCCTCGCGCCCTAGGGCTTTAGCGATGGTCATGAGGCTATTTTTCCAGCCTTCATGCCCAGTACCGTCAAAAAGCAAGGTTGGTGCAATTTTACTTAAATTTGGGTAAACAGCTTGGGCAAAATTCTCACCAATCAGCAAGTCGGGTTTAAGACTAAGCAGTACCTCGAGTGAAGGATTAAAGCGGTTACCAACGTTAATTGGGTTACTGGTGACATACGCCCCCAAGTACCGAATTTGCTTTAAGGGCTGTCCGTAATTGGTCACATTTAACTGGGCTGCTTCGCCGTAACCAACAGGTTGTACACCAAGCGAGAGTAAAATATCAAGCATATGTGGTCCTAGTGCCACGATACGCTTAGGAACAGCCGACAGGACAGTTTCGCCAGCGTAGTGCTTAATGGTCATTGGATATTGGTTTTGGGCGCTCGAGACAACCAAAAGCAGAATAAAAGCTAAACTGAGTGCTACAAAGATTTTTTTCATTGGGTACGATTCCTTTTGCTCGACATTCATGGTTCTCCTTTTGGATGCCAAAAATTTATTTCGGCAATACCAGCATATCTTATTGATAATTCATTCTCAATAGCTATGACCTTATTCTTGAATGGTCAGCCACAAGTAGACGAGGCAACCTTGGCCAAACTTGCTAAATGTAACGTAACGACCGAAGCAACACCGCTCTCGAGACTCGAAGGTTCAACACCCGAATTAACAGGTGTGCATTTAACCGATGGTCTGCAAGGAAAAATTATTCGGGTGGACTCGAGCAAACAAACCACCATTTCGGGTGTTTTTGCAGCAGGGGACACGACTCAAGTGATGAATGCAACTTTAGCTTCGGCAGATGGCGTGATGGCAGGAGCGTACTTACATCGTGCCTTGATTTTTGAAATGCTCGAAACTTAGGTTTGGTGTTCTGCACCCCAGATTGGGAACGGGTCACGGTAAAATTCCCATTTTTCGGATTCGTACATTTCTGAATCGGTCAGCAGGGCTGCATCTAACTGCTTTTCAATCAGTTCGTGGTTCATCTTTGCGCCAATAAAAACAATTTCTTGGCGACGGTCGCCGTATGGCTCGATCCAAATATCCTCGAGATAGCCCAAGAATTCTGGGTCGTCGGAACGCTGCGATTTATCCACCGCCGCCCACCAAAAACCTGCCATATCAAAACGCGCTACCCGCCCAGCTTGCGCCCACGAACCCGCGTACTCCATACGACTGGCAAGCCAAAAATGACCCTTGGAACGCACCACGCCAACAAAATTGCCTTGTAAAACCTTATGAAAACGCTCGGGGTGAAATGGTTTACGGGCGCGGTAGACAAAACTCGAGATGCCGTACTCCTCGGTTTCTGGGGTGTGTTCGCCACGCGCCTCACGCAACCAACCAGCATTTTGGCTGGCTAGGGCAAAATCAAAAAGCCCTGTTCCCAATACCTTATCCAAAGCAACTTTACCAAAGCTCGAGTAAATAATTTTTGCCACAGG
>JANNEE010000058.1:0-6296 GCA_031388325.1 Deinococcales bacterium | reverse complement strand
GATTGGAGGTACAGCCAATTTTGTTGAAGGTCGGGTGATGAACCAAGCCCAACTGCTGCCCGAAGATGATTTAGCCACCAATGAAATACGCCCTCTAGCTTACGCGATTGGGCGGGCTTGGATTGAATTACTGACCCGTTTTGCACCACAGCAAATTCGGGAATTGGGTAGCGAATATCCAGATAATCTCTTAAAAACTGTGGCGAAAACTGCGCCAGAACGCCCTTTAACCTTCTCGATTCTCGAGTATGAACGCGAACGCGCTAGGCAAGACATCGAAACGCTTAAACAAACACGTGAAGCCAAACGCGCCGAGTTTTTTGATGGCTACGGATTTATGCTTGAAATCAAATCCAAAACCCCACTTCAACCCCAAGGTTTTGACCCGCTGAATATGGAGTTGCTCGAGGCTGGCGAAGTGCTGCACAGCCGTTATTTGCGTTTAGGCGATGCCAAAGGTTCTTTTGAACTCGAGGACTTGCCATGTTTAACATTTGGCGCACAAAATCCATTGATGATTACCCAGACCTATGTCAAATTACCCAATGCACCAGCCGTAAATCGTGTCGCAGATTTACGGGTTCATCATGATAATTTTAAGTTTGAATGGAAAAACGCCACGCTCGAGCTTTTAGACCGTGCCATGCGAATTACACTAAATTAGCTTCTAGCTATTTCCTATCATTCTTCTCGAGTATTTTTAGGTTAGCGCCAATCGCGGACGGTGCTGACACTCGGGCTGTGTTTATCGTAAATCACGGTGACGCTGGGGCTTTTTTGGCGCAGTAATTCCAGAAAATAGTGCTTAATACTTTCGCGCCCCTCGAGTTTTAAGCCGCTCTCGAGTTCAAGTTGTTCGGGGATTTCACGTTCAAATTCTTGGGTGGTCACGGCATTTTTAATGCTCGAGTCTGGGAGTTTAGCGCTTTCAAAAGGCAAAGTAATTTGGTACTTGGTTTCTTTGACTTGATAGCCATACACCGCGTTCAGCATTAAACGGGGTTGTCCGCCAGCCCGACTTAAAAAACGTACATTCAAGTTCTCGAGTATTGCTTCGGCAGTCGGACCTGTTTTACGCAGTAATTTGTCGCGGCGGGTACTGAACCATTTGCCACTGGGGAATTTTAGGGCGTAATAAAGGGCAATGGCAAAAAAAACAGCCACAAGTACCGCGAGTATTAAGTAAATATTCATAAATCACCAAGAAAATTGTATGAGTTTACAAATAAGTAAACCCATTTAAGACAAGACTAAACTGATTTAGCTTTTAACAACCACTTTTTGTGGTTTACGGGCTAAGGATTCGGCTTTCATGATTTCGCTTTTTTCGGCAACACCGACATAAGTCTGCCCTTTTTTCTCGCCCGATAAAGCAAACTCGCGGATAACAAAACCACATACGCCGACAAAAGCTGCCAACACTACTCCAAGAACCAATGAATCAATGCCACCTTTACCTGATACAGCATTGATAAAACCAGACACCAAGCAAAACAGTGCCAAAGCGACGGTCAAATAGGCGCTGATTTCGTATAAACGTCTTAAAATCATGATGAACTCCTTTATTCTCAAAACCAAATTACCTAAAAAAACTTTAGCATTTGTGGCTCGAGACGAACATCCCTCAAAGTTGATTCTACATATAGTGTGTGTTGTAAAATTGACTCTATATCTTGTGCTTTAGTTTACAAAAATTTTGGACTGATTGAAACTATGAAATGAGAAAAGAGCCGATTCTCTTGGCACTTCTCTCAGAATTGAAAACCGATACGAAAGGCGTTTAATTGCTTTTTTGGACTCGAGTTTGCCATAAAGTTAATAAAAAAATGAGAGAAAAACGCTCGTTTTCTCAGAACACGCTTAAAACTACTCCCTAAACTCCCTCAGACAGCCGAGCAGCTTTTTCTTGGCTCGAGTTTTTAAGGATTTGCCCATTCATGCAAAATCCAAGCTGCAACCCCGAGTTCGCTCGGTCTTTAGGAGAACAATGTTGAACCAAACCATGCGCGTTTTTGCGCTGCTGATTGCACTTACCAGTTTTATCGTATCTTTTGCCCAGTCAGACGATGGCACACTTTTATCGCCCAATATGCCCTTGCCGTCGCCCCTGAACCTGTTACCAATTGGTTTCAAACCCCAAGCCGCCCCAATCCCAGTCAGCACTCAACCTGCACCTGCTCCAGTCGCAGCAACCACTACACCTGCTACTGTTGCAAAACCAGTGGTTGCCCCAAGCCCAACCAGCACCCCAATTACTGCACCACGGGCTGTGACTGTACCCACACCGAACGAACCGACCAGCAAACCCGTTGAAGTTCCTGTTGGTCTGGTGATGCCAATTGTTGTCAGCACCAATATCCCAAAACCCATTGTCACTACCCCCGCACCTCCTCGAGTTGTCGCCTCAGTTGCCCCAAAACCAGCCCCAAAGCCAGTGACTGCCAAACCAGCCCCTAAACCAGCCCCAAAGCCAGTGGCTGCCAAACCAGTCGCCGTTAAGCCAGCCCCCAAACCAAGCCCAGTGGTTCGGACAAGCTCGAGCCGCAGCTTGATGGTGATTACCGCCAAAAGCACCGCTTATAACTCATTGGCTGCCCAAACCGACAGCAGCCCATTTGTAACTGCCACTGGCGCACGCACCCGCTTTGGTGTAGTTGCCCTCTCGAGGGATTTACTGCGCCGTATTCCATATGGTTCGATTGTTCGTATCGAAGACTTAGGAACTTGGGCAAATGGACGTGGACGTGGCACATACAACCGTATGCTTTCTGGGGTCAACTTTATTGTTGAAGACACCATGAACATTCGTAAACGCAACACCGTGGATGTCTGGATGCCAAGCCGTCGGGCTGCGATTCAGTGGGGCGCACGGCAAATCCGAGTCACGGTTATTCGCCTTGGTAGAAGGTAAACTTAGCTATGGACTATGAGTCTTTTGAGCTATGAGAAAAGCCTTAAAATCCCCTGCAATTGCAGGGGATTTTTTTTATTCCCATTCAATCGTGGCTGGTGGCTTAGAAGTAATGTCGTAAACCACGCGGTTGACTTCTGGAACGACATTGACAATTTTGGTGCTGACGTACTCGAGAAAATCATGTGGTAAACGCGCCCAATCTGCGGTCATACCATCAATACTGGTGACTGCCCTCAGCGCCACCAAATAACTGTAGGTGCGACCATCGCCCATCACACCGACACTTCTGACAGGGGTTAAGACCGCCAACGCTTGCCAGACGGCATCGTATAAATTCCAGTCTTTTAGAGCAGCGATAAAAATAAAATCTACGCGCTGCAAAATATCTATTTTTGGCTTGGTGATTTCGCCCAGAATGCGAATGCTTAAACCAGGACCCGGAAACGGGTGGCGCAAACGAATCGCTTCGGGTAAACCAAGCACCTTGGCAATTTCACGCACTTCGTCCTTAAACAATAAACGAAATGGCTCGAGAAGATCAAAATTTAGGTCGTCGGGCAAACCACCAACATTATGATGGCTCTTGATGTTGGCAGCGCCGATGCCGCCAGCGCTTTCAATCACATCTGGGTAGAGTGTGCCTTGGGCTAACCAACGGTAGCCCTGAGCCTCGAGTGTCCGCGCCTCACGTTCAAACACCCGAATAAATTCACGCCCGACAACTTTGCGTTTGGCTTCGGGGTCTTCGATGCCTTTGAGTGCCAATAAGAACGGTTCGGAGGCATCCACCACCCGTAAATCGGCATTGCCAAGGGCTTTTTCGACTTCCTCACGTTCGTTAAGCCGTAGCAGCCCATGATCGACAAATACGGCGGTGAGTTGCGAACCAATGGCTTTAGATAAGAGCAGCGCCAAGGTACTCGAGTCTACCCCACCTGAGACCGCCAGCATTACTTTATCCGAACCAACTTTAGCGCGAACGTCAGCGATTAACTCATCCACAATATGCTCAGCCGTCCAATCCCGCGCCACACCTGCTAAGGCAATAAAATTCTCGAGGACTTTTGAACCTTTGGGGGTATGCACCACTTCGGGATGAAACTGAATCCCGTAGCGCTTGGCGGCTTGGTTTTCAAAGCCAGCAATGGCGGTGTCCGAGGTGCTGCACGTTACCGAAAAACCATCGGGCAAACTTTTGGCGCTGTCGCCGTGGCTCATCCAAGCCACAAATTCGCCTTCGATGTCTTCAAACAATGCCCCAGAATAACTCGAGAGAACACTTTTGCCATACTCACGGACACTCGAGGATTCAACTTTTGCCCCCAAAGCCAGTGCCAAAAACTGCATTCCATAACAAATCCCCAAAATCGGAATCGGCAACTCGAGAACCCCAGCGCTTGGTTTGGGTGCAGTCTCGTCGTAGACACTGTTCGGACCACCAGATAAGACAATCGCTTTTGGCTCGAGTTTGAGAATTTCTTCGAGTGGCGTGTTGCCCGATAAAATCATACTAAAGGCATTGAGTTCCCGAAAACGCCGAGCGATTAAACGGGTAAACTGAGAACCAAAATCAAGAATTACAATCATGGTAAAAGTGTACCTTAAGGTTGTTCTAGCATCCAGACCAAAATCCCAAGAAAACTCGGGAAGTAGCGTAACGCTATAAAATTACCGTGTTTACTGCTGGTATGGTTACTCACAGGTAGCTCATAACATTTGTAGCAGAACAGCCTAATCTTAAGCCATGAAAAAGTACCAACTTTTCTTGTTGCTTGGGGTTGTCTGTGCTTGTGCTTCGGCTGCTCCCATTCCTGTTCTTAGTACCCAGAAATACGAACCGAGTTTAGAAAATTTTGCTAACCCAGAACGTGGTTTTTATCAACAAGAAGGTCTGATGGGAGAGGGAACAAAACGAAATCCATTGAGCGTCAATGCACTCCTGAAAGCTCGAGCCGAAGGTGTGTCAACGCTGCGTTTGTACATCAGGATAGATGAATTCCTGAATTCGGATATAAGTGCCGATGCACTCACCTTTTTGAATTCCGAATTTGCTAAAGCTCGGGATGCAGGCATGAAAATCATTCCGCGTTTTACTTATAATTTCCCCAGTGGTGGTACTTTTCCATTCAAAGACCCAGATGCAACCTTAGCACGGGTTCTTGGGCATCTTGATCAACTTGAGCCACTGCTAAAAAACAATGCCGATGTGCTAGATTTTATCGAAGCTGGTTTTATTGGCGCGTGGGGAGAATGGCACAGTTCCACCAATCAACTGGTCGGTTCTGATGGAGTCAATGCCGCTTCTAAGGCGATTATTAAGCGATTACTAGAAATTCTGCCCAAGTCAAGAATGCTGGCACTGCGTTACCCGCCGCACAAACAACAATTATTTGGCAATACGCCGCTCAGCCTAAGCGAAGCCTTTTCGGGTTCGGATCGCGCTCGAGTTGGCGCACACAACGATTGTTTTTTGGCTTCCAAAACCGATTGGGGAACGTATCCAGAAAATGCTGCGGCTCGAGAAGCCCTGAAAACCTTTCTCGAGTTGGATAACCAGTTCTTACCTCAAGGTGGCGAGACCTGTAACGCCAATGCCGAAGCCCAAGCCTTGATTGGTTGCCAAAATGCACTGCGAGATTTGCAACGCCTCAAATACACGGCACTCAACCGAGGCTATCATTTGGATGTCTATGCTGTGTGGCAACAAGAAGGGTGTTTGGAGGCGATTAAACGCCGTCTTGGATACCGTTTTGAATTGCTCAAAACCACCATGCCAGAAACCATCAAAGCCAACCAAGCCCTAAACCTAAAAATCAGTCTTCAAAACACAGGCTTTGCCACACCGTTTAACCCTCGAGGGTTAGCAGTTGTTCTGCGTGGCAAAAAAACATATGTGCTGAACCTTACCGACGGGCGGAGCATCCCACAAAATCGCTTGCTTGACCCGCGTTTTTGGGCAGCTGGTCAGACCACCCAGTTTGAAACGATCCTATCTTTACCCTCAGACCTCGAAGCGGGTCAGTACGATGTGCTGCTGCATCTTTTTGACCCTGAAATAAGCCTAAAAAATAAGCCAGAGTTTGCAATTCGACTGGCTAACCAAGGTGTTTGGGAAGGTCAGACGGGCTTTAATAAAATCCGTAGTCTCGAGGTTCTGCCTTAAAGGAGTAAACTAAATCCATGAAATTACCGCGTTTACTGTTTTTGTTGTTATTCCTTTCGAGTGTCGCTTTAGCTGCCCCAAAATTACTTATTCAACCCAGAGATGGGATCGCCCCGATTTTAGAACGAATTAACGCGAGCAAAACCAGTATTCGTCATAAAATTTATCTGTTCACCGATTCACGCCAAGATGTCATAGATGCACTAGCCGCCGCCACAA
>JANNEE010000788.1:0-6974 GCA_031388325.1 Deinococcales bacterium | reverse complement strand
GACAAAGACCATGGTATTTCAGGGCAAGTGATCGACACTGGTCTACCGCTTTTAGTGCAAAATTATCAACATTGGGAAGAAAAACCAGAACCCGAATTAGAACCATATTGGCAGTCGGCGCTTGGTGTACCACTCCATGTGGGCGGTCTGGTGATTGGTGCTTTAACCTTAGCCCACACCAGCAATCCTAAACAATTTATTGAAGAAGACTTAGAAACCTTAGAACGTTTTGCAGCCATGGCAAATGTAGCACTGGAAAACACCGCCCTGCTCGAGACAGCCCAAAGGTCGGCGGCTCAGAGCGAGTATCAAACCCGCTTACTCGAGGCGTTGTAACAAACCAACTTATCCTTGGCGGGGCAACTAGAACCCAGTGATTTGTTACAACAAATGGAGGATCGGGTGGTGCTGTTATTCAAAGCCGATTCAGGGGCGGTCTATTTAACCCAAGGACAAACTTTTGAACGAGTGGCTTATTTTGGTGACAGCCCTAGCATATCGGGTACATTGGGGCAAGGATTATCAGGCACGGTCATCAGCCAACAAAAAGAACGGATTGTTGATAATTACATGACTTGGGAAGGTCGGGATGTCGGACAAGACAACGAAGTGCTTCGTTGGAAAGCCGCCATGAGCGCTCCACTTTGGCGCGGCGATCAAGTGATTGGCGCATTGACGATAGCTGATACCCGCAGCAGCCATTTATTTACCAGCACCGACCTTCAAGCCTTAACCCGCTTCGCTGCCAGTGCCAGTGCTGCCTTAGAAAATTCAAGATTGTTTGAGAGTCAGCGCCAAGCCGAACAACAGGCGCGTCTAGCCGAACAACAGGCTCAGGAACGTTCCGCCCAAATGGAAGCCCTCCACGAAATTAACTTAGAATTGGGGCAGTACCTCGATTTGGATTTACTCCTAGAAAGTATTCTCGAGCGAGCCGTGATGCTGATTGGCGGAGCGGCTGGTCGTTTGGATTTGCGGCAGCCCGATTCGGCATTCTTACGGGAAGCCGCCATTATCGGCAGTGAACCTTCACGAGCCATCGAATTGGGTAAAGGTGCAAGCGGCTTGGTTGCTCTAAACGGCAATTCTTTATTGATTGATGATTACCAAAAATGGAAGTATCGTTCGGTTAATCTAGCCAAAGCCTGGAAATCCGTGATTAGCGTGCCGTTAAATCGTGGAAAAGAAATAATTGGCGCACTCACCATTGCCGACGAAGTTCAAACAGCCAAATTCAGTCAAAATGACCTAGAAACCTTAGAGCGTTTTGCAGCCAGTGCCAGTTTAGCCTTAGAACGTGCCAAATTACTAGAAGATGCTCGGGCTGCCGAATCAGAGGCATTAACTCGAGCCAGACAACTCGAGGCACTGCATCAGGTCTCTTTGGAAGTCAGTAAAAACCTTGAACCCGAAGCCCTATTATTTAGTGTGCTTGAACGAGCCGCCACTTTACTCGGGGCAAACGCAGGGGCAGTTTTTTTAATTGAACAAGATGAACTGGTTTTGGCGGCTGGCTTGGGCAGGGTCGCTATACCACGCATTGCCCTTGGTAAAGGTTTAAGTGGGCGAGTTGCCTTAAACGGCGAGCCTATTTTAATTGATGATTACCAAACTTGGGATGGGGCGATTTCGTCGAGCAGTTCAACTTGGCGCAGTGTTGCCAGTGTGCCTTTGCGTCAGCATAATCGTTTGATTGGGGCATTGACTTTAGCAGACACAACCCTATCTGGGCGCTTTAAGATTCATGACCTTGAAACCTTAGAGCGTTTTGCTTCGCTGGCGAGTATTGCCCTCGAGAATGCACGACTCTATATTCGTGAGCGCAACAACTTACGCGATGAAAAAATACGTGCCAGAATTATGCAGGAAGTAGCCCGTTTAAGAAGTGTTTCTGATTTGGTTAGGGCAGTTCTTGGGGTTCTCGAGGAAACACTGGGGTATCAGTACATCACACTGTACTTACTCGATGGGCAAGTGTTGCGTTTACAAGGTCAGATTGGTGACACGACCCCGCATTTTGAAATGTCAATTCAAGAAGGTGTGACTGGACGGGTGGTACGCAATGGACTTGCCGAATTGGTTTTGGATGGTCGAACCGATCCCGACTTTATTTTAGACTCACCAGACCGCACTTCAATGATTTGTGTTCCTTTGCGTGGTTCGCAGCATATTCTTGGCACATTAAACATCGAGTCAAGTTACCTACACCCCTTTAGTCAAACCGACCTCGAGATGCTTGATACCTTAAGTATATCAATTACCACTGCCTTAGAAAATGCCTTGCTGCATGAACAGATTGAACGCAAAGCCAGCGAAATGGAATTTTTACGTTTCCAAGCCGAACGTGCCGCTCGATTTGACACCCTGACCAATTTACGCAATCGCCGTGCCTTTGATGAGGATTTACAACGCACCTTAGAACGCCAAGGCTCAATTGGTTTTAGTTTAGCCGCAATTGACTTAACTGGTTTTAAGTTGGTCAATGACCGCTTTGGACACGCAGCTGGCGACCAAGCACTGGCTCGAGTTGCCAAAGTTTTATCCAGCGCTCCAGCCCACCGGGGTAGAGCGCTGCATAAGACATACCGCACGGGAGGAGATGAATTTATTCTCATTATTCCGCATGAACAACCGCCACTTGAACTCTTAATGCACATCACAAGGGGTGTCGAGAATTTAGATTTTCAAGATGGTTTACAAATTGGCTTAAATGTTGGTCTAGCCAATTATCCCCAAGAAGCCAAAGACTTGGACCAATTGCAATCCTTAGCCGATAACCGCATGTACAAAGCCAAAACTGCCGGTAAGCCGTTCTTGATCGAAGATGAACTCGAAGCACCACCAATTCCACGCCGCCGTGCTTCTGATAAAAGTGATGAGCAATAACAGCCCTAATAAACCTTGAGTATCCTTTACGCATGGATGCCATTTGGGTTGGGGCTGCATATTTAGCTGGTTGGCTTGGCTTGCGGGTCGGGTTTCCGCCACTGGTTGGCTATTTGCTGGCTGGGTTTGCCTTGTACCTATTTGGGATTCGCTCGAGCGAGGCGCTGCAAAGCCTAGCCGATATTGGCGTTTGGTTGCTGCTTTTTACGGTCGGCTTAAAACTGAGGCTTCAAAACCTGATTCGCCCCGAAGTGCTTGGTGTGGGTGGTTTGCACTTACTTGTCTCGAGTGCCGTGATGATTGGGGTCATGGCGGCTTCTTTAGGTGTAGGCAATGCTTTATATGTGGCGGTTGGTTTGGCATTCTCGAGTACCGTTCTCGCCATTAAATTACTCGAGGATAAACGCGAACTGAATTCTTATCACGGGCGGATTGTGGTCGGAATTCTGATTTTACAAGATTTGGTAGCCATTGGGCTGCTGGTGTTTGCGGGGGCAAAACAACCTTCGCTGTGGGCTTTGGGGGTGCTGGTACTACCGCTTCTTCGTCCGCTTGTCCTGCGCTTACTTTCTAAAAGTGGACATGAGGAACTGCTGCTCTTGTTTGGCTTATCACTGGCACTGGCGGGTGGCACACTGGCTAAAGAAGTCGGGATTAGCCCCGAACTTGGCGCATTGGTCTTTGGGGCAGTCTTGGCTGGGCATGAGCGCACCACCGAACTCAGTCGGGTGCTTTGGGGCTTAAAAGAAGCCTTCTTGGTCGCATTTTTCTTAACCATTGGTCTGGGCGGATTACCACCGTTTGAATTACTGGGGTGGATACCGATTTTCTTGCTTGTGCTGCCCTTACAAGGGATTTTGTTCTTCTGGTTGTTGTTGCGCTTTGGCTTACGCGCCCGTACCGCCTTTGTTGCCAGTGCAGCCCTGTCCAGTTATGGCGAATTTGCTTTAATTGTGGTCAAACCCTTAATAGATTCTGGGCAACTGGGGACTGGCTGGGCGGGTTTACTGGGTGTGATCATTGCCATTTCCTTAGCCATCGCTGCGCCATTTAACCGCGCTGTTCACATGTTGTACGAAAAACTCGAGCCTTGGTTATTGCGCTTTGAAGGCAATCAAGACCACATAGACCGTGAACCAACCAGCTTGGGTAAAGCTAATTGGCTAGTCATCGGTATGGGACGCACTGGCGGTGCAGCTTACAAACAACTCGAGGCTTCTGGGCAGCGCGTAATTGGTTTGGACTCTGACCCCGAAAAACTCGAGCGACACCGCGCTAAAGGCAGACGCGTATTATACGGCGATGCCGAAGACCCCGAACTGTGGGAACAACTCGAGTTACAAGGGTTAAGTGGTGTGATTGTGACTGCCCCAGATTTTGAAGCCCGAATTCGGGCTTTAGAGGGCTTAAAACGCCGCAAGTTTATCGGCAAGGTTGCGGTTTTATCGCATCACTCCGAAGAAGAACCAAGTCTCGAGAAAGCAGGCGCAACCCTCGTCTTTAGACCCTTTTCCGAGGCTGGCGAGCGTTTAGCCCAACGCGCCCTCGAGACGATTTAAGTAAGCGCTGTGAATTCGTAGCTCAAGACCATTTGATTTCGTTATGAAAGTGTTTTCTTTCGTTAATCTTTCGTTTTGTGGTTTTTGACCTTGACAAACGAAAGTCTTGGTTATTAAACTAGAGTTAAGCAACAAATGGAGAATCATGAAAAAAAGCATCAGTGTGGCACTTATTGGCGCAGGACGCATGGGTTTAACCCATGCACAGACACTTGGCAACATTGCCCAAGCAAAGGTTTTGGTGGTTGCCGATGCAAATTTAGAAGCGGCGGAACGTGGCAAGCAAGCGGCTCGAGCCGAACGTGCCTCAAGTGATATTGAAGCCGCGATGAACGACGAGGCAGTTGAAGCGGTGATGATTGTCACGCCAACCGATACCCATGCAAATCTGATTCAAATGGCAGCCAAGGCGGGCAAAGCCATTTGGTGCGAAAAACCTATTGCTTTAACGCTCGAGGAAACCCAAAAAACCTTAAAAATTGTCAAAGATGCTGGTGTGCCGTGCCAGATTGGTTTCCAGCGTCGTTTTGACTCGGGCTATATTCGGGCAAAGGAACTGATTGAAGCTGGTAAACTCGGCAAACTCGAGACATTTCGGTCTTTAGGACGTGATACTTACTTACCAAATCCCGAGCATATTCGCCCCGGTGGTGGCACATTTTTGGACATGACGGTGCATGACTTTGACCTTGCGCGGTTCTTGATTGGCGAAGTGACCGAAGTCAGCGCTTGGGGGACGGTACTAGCGCATGAAATGTTTACCGAAGCCGAAGACTGCGACACGGCTGTGTGTATGCTGCGTTTTGAAAATGGAGTGCTGGGCGTGGTGGAGTCGGCGCGGCATTCTAACTGGGGTTATGATATTCGCACCGAAGTGGCAGGTTCAGAAGGCAAAGTGGTGATTGAAGCACCACACAAGACCCCAATCCAGCATTTTACGGGTTTTCAAAATCACACCGATGTTTACATGAGTTTCCCAGACCGTTTTGCCGATGCCTACCGCTTGCAAATGGAAGCCTTTTTTGCAGCACTCTTAAGTGGGCAAACCCCAAGCCCAAGTCCAAAAGATGCCCTCGAGACCCTAAAAATCTGTTTGGCGGCAAAACAAAGCTGGCAACAAGGTAAACCGATTAAGGTACAAGAAGCGATATGAAACCGCTTGGTGTAGCCATTGTCGGGGCTGGGCGAATGGGCTGGATTTTTGCCCAAGCCGTACACTCTTTACTTGGGCAAGCTCGAGTCGGGTATGTGATTAGTCGTTCAGAAAAAAGCGCTCAGGAAATGGGTAAGTTTTTTAATTGCCCGTATTCCACCAATCTTGAAGATGCGCTCCCAAAAGTGGATGCTGTCATCATTGCCGCCGCTACACCTGCTCATAAGGACTTAGCTATCGCTTGTATCAAAGCAAATAAACCGTTTTTTATTGAAAAACCAATTGCCGATTCGCTCGAGAACGGGCGTTTAATCCTACAAGCCCTGCAAGAAAATCCTGTGCCGAACATGGTTGGTTTTCAGCGTCGTTTTGACCCTGCGTATGTCCAAGCCAAAGAACACCTTAAAAACCTTGGTAATCTCGAGATTTTTCGTTCGATTTCTCGTGACCCAAACATGGATTCTTCAAGCCTCGAGTTTCACCTTGGTAGTGGTGGATTAATCGTGGATTTGGGGGTACATGACATGGATTTAGCCCGTTGGCTGATTGGCGAAGTGGCTGAGGTTCAA
This sequence comes from Deinococcales bacterium, assembly GCA_031388325.1. Lineage (GTDB taxonomy): Bacteria > Deinococcota > Deinococci > Deinococcales > JAAFIG01 > JAAFIG01. The sequence goes on along the minus strand of JANNEE010000788.1, from coordinate 807 downwards.
GCCCTTGGTGGGGCGCTGACCGACCCAAGTTTAGCAAAGCACAATCTGCACGACACCGCCGTGGCGATTCTGCGTTTTGAAAGCGGTGCATTCGGCACAATCGAAATGGCTCGCAGTACAGCTTACGGGCATGAAGTTCGCACCGAAGTGCTAGGTTCAAAAGGAAAAATCAGCATCGAACGAGACCAGCGCGGCGACTTAAGAACTTACGGCACAAATGGCGGGAATTTTGATCGTCCAAGAGGATTTGAAGAGCGCTTTGCCCAAGCCTATGTCGCCGAAATTCAGGCATTTATAACTGGGTTGCTCGAGTCAACAACCCTGATGCCAGATGTTAGGGACGGTTGGTATTCGCTTCGCTTAGCCATGGCAGCCCAAGCCGCCTTAGAATCTGGAACGACCATTCAAGTGAATCAATTTGGAGGACAAATATGAGTAAAACAATTCGCCTAACTGTATCCCAAGCCGTGATTAAATTTTTAGCTGTGCAATTTTCTGAACGCGACGGCACAAAAATGCGACTTATCCCCGGGGTGTGGGGCATTTTTGGACATGGCAATGTGGCTGGGCTTGGGCAGGCACTCGAGGAATACGGCAATGAACTAAATATGCCAACCTACCGCCCACAAAACGAGCAAGCCATGGTGCATTTAGCCGCCGCTTATGCCAAACACACCAACCGCATGAGTACCTATGCCTGTACTGCCTCGATTGGACCCGGGTCAACCAACATGCTCACGGCGGCGGCTGGCGCAACCATTAACCGTTTACCTGTGTTACTGCTTCCTTCGGATTACTTTGCCAATA